>CAKMOP010000058.1 GCA_927910985.1 uncultured Porphyromonas sp.
TCGACCTATATAGTCACGCTGGCGACCTATATAGCTTTGCACTCCGACCAATATAGGTTAGCTCAAGGAGCTATATAGGTCGGTGCGCTTCCTTTGTGTGTTGGATGGGGTGGGGCGTCTGACGACGGATGCAGTTGCTCCAGTAGAAGGGGCGGAGAAAGCCTCGATGCAGCTCCCGCATTGTACTTCCTCGGAGGTAAATGCTATGGGATGGTGCTGGATGTTTGTCGTCCTTTGTGTGCTCCCTTGTCCCCGAGAAGAGGATCATCTCGGGGAGATAGCCCCCTTGTATATAGGAGGGTGGGGGGGATAAATTTGCTCGGGGTGTTTGGTGGATAAATAATTTGTTATACCTTTGCACTCGCAACTGAATGCTACCCACGCAGTAGCGGGAGGTTGACATTTGGGAGGCCCATTCGTCTATCGGTTAGGACGCAAGATTTTCATTCTTGAAAGGGGGGTTCGATTCCCCCATGGGCTACGATAACAACAAAAAGAAGAGATACAAATGGCAAATCATAAGTCATCCATCAAGAGAATCCGTCAGACCAACGCTCGTCGTCTGCACAACCGCTACTACGCCAAGACGGCTCGTAACGCTGTGCGTCGCTTCCGTGCGCTGACCGATGCTGCTGAAGCTCGTGCCGCTCTGCCACAGCTCAGCTCGATGCTCGACCGCCTCGCTGGTAAGAACATCATCCACAAGAACAAGGCTGCAAACCTCAAGAGCAAGCTCGCTAAGCAGATTGCACGCCTCGGCTAAGCAGTAGCCACCCCCATCTGCTGTCAAGTGTCCTTCCTCGGGAGGGTGTGAGACAGAATTCAGGCGGCCCCTTCGTCTATCGGTTAGGACGCAAGATTTTCATTCTTGAAAGGGGGGTTCGATTCCCCCAGGGGCTACCAATAAGACGCACCGACATACCTCATCGAGAGGATGTCGGTGCGTTGTTTTTTATGTGCTGAGCGGGTGGGCGCAGGCTGCTTGCTCCAGTACGACGGGGCTTCTTCCGCAGAGGTGCACGCTGCTACCCCTCAATAACTGCCTACTATGCAGGCGGTAGAGGAGAGCTCAGAGGGAATTTCCGTATCTTTGTAGGAGCTCTATGCCCTATGAACGGCGGGGTTACTACGGCACCCCTCGGGGGAGCTGCATAAAAAGTATAATCGATAGACGAATGAAATCAAGACGAATACTGTATATCTCGCAGGAAATCTTCCCCTATCTTCCCGAATCTGATATCGCGACGACAGCACGTCAGTTGCCCCAAGGGATTCAGGAATTAGGTAATGATATCCGCATCTTCATGCCTCGCTTCGGCGTCATCAACGAGCGCCGCAACCAGCTGCACGAAGTCATCCGCCTCTCGGGAATCAATATGATCATCAATAACAATGATCATCCGCTGATCATCAAGGTCGCTTCCCTCCCGACGGCTCGCCTGCAGGTGTACTTCATCGACAACGATGACTTCTTCAAGCGTAAGACCGTCTTCGATGTAGACTCCAAGATCGGCAACGATAACGACGAGCGCTCCATCTTCTTCGTCCGTGGCGCCCTCGAAGCCATCAAGAAGCTCCGCTGGATACCCGATATCATCCACTGCCACGGTACGTTCACCGCGCTGGGGATGCTCTATCTGAAGAAGTACTACCACGATGATCCTTGCCTGAAGAAGGCGAAGATCGTCTACTCGCTCTATAATGAAGAGGCGCCCGTCGAAGTGCCTGAGACGCTCTTCGAGTGCCTGAAGTTCGACAAGATCAAGCCCGCAGCTCTCTCTGTCCTCGACGGCAAGACCGACTACGAAGCTCTGAACCGCCTGGCTATTCACTATGCCAATGGGGTCGTCCAGGGGAGTGCGGAGATCTCTCCCAACCTCAGTCAGTTCATCAAAGAGAGCGGTGTCCACTTCCTGCCTCACACGCCCGTCGAAGGCTGTGCTGAGGCGTACAACGAATTCTATAAGAAGATTCTTCCCTAATGAAGTTCGCTTCCACCCTCAAAGCCAGCCTCCTCGCACTGGGCTTGGTGACGCTCTTCTCCTCCTGCGCCGAAGATAACCTCTCGGCTATCGGTGAGAGCATCCAGCCAGGACGCGACAAGGTCACAGGTCGTGCGACCAAGCTTACCTTCGAGGCTACGACCATCGCCACACCTACCCTATATACTGATGGGACGACATCCCTGCTCGGTACGCTCATCGGCGAAACGGGCTCGACCGTCTCGGGCGAGTTCGTCAAGCAGGTACGCACCGCCGAAGGACTGACCTTCGAAGGTGCAGGTAACGCTCAACTCACGATTGACTCGGTAGACTTCCGCATCTACTCCGACCGTACCGAAGGCGATGCCGCCGCACAGATTATGGTCAATGTCTACGAGCTGAAGGAGCCACTGACGACCGCTGGTACGACGAGCCCCAGCCTGGCTCAGTACCGTGAAGGGGCTACCCTCTTGGGTGCCGCTACCCTTCAGCCTAAGGCTGGACAGCAGGTAGCGCAGAACTCCCCCCTTCGCTACTTCACCATCCCCTTGGATGTCACCTTAGGTAAGCGCATCTACGAGGCCTCGATCTCACCGAAGCTCAAGGATGCGTTCAGCACGCAAGCACGCTTCGACAAGGAGATCCTGCACGGCTTCTATGTCGCACCCGTCACGGGACGTGGCTTCCTCCTCGATGTGACCGAGGTGGCTCTGATGATTCACTACAGTGTCCCCAATCCTCAGAAGCCCACCGAGCGCATCAAGTACACCAAGGCCTTCGTCGACACTAAGCTCACGACACGACGCAATGCCCTGAGCAGCGGAGATGTCTCGAAGCTCACCGCACCCTCCGCCGAATACAGCTACGTCAAGAGCCCTGCTGGTGTGACGACTGAGTACACCCTCTCCGTGGCTGAGCTGCAGAAGCTCCTGAAGACCGTGCCCGCCCCTGGTGCACTCACGCCGCAGGACTTCATTGGTAAGGCGTGGATGCTGGCTGATGCCAACTTCTCCGTACCGGTCAAGATGCAGGAAGGACAGCGCACTAACCAGCCCGACTACTTGCTGCTCTTGCCCTCAGACAAGGTGCAGGAGTACTTCAAGGCCGAGGTGCAGACCATCGAGTCAGGTAAGTCCTACATCTCGAAGAAGTACACCGCCAGCGATAAGGCTTATCGCTTCAACAATATCGCACGCATCGTCACCGACCACCTCGCCAAGCACGCTACCTATTCGCCCGCTACGGGCTGGACGATCACCACGCCGCTCCAGCTTCGTCTGGTGCCCGTCTCGCTGACGACGATGAATGGTACCTCGGCGCTCATCGCTGAGCTCCTGCGTCCCACCTTCATTCGTCTCTCCAAGACGGCAAGCGATCTGCAGGTGAGCTTCGTGAGCGTAGAGCTCCAGCAGCAGTAATTCCTTATCTGACGCCCACAGCGAACAGGCCTCGTCTTCTCGAGAATCTCCCCCTGCTCCCTGTGGGCGTCGCTCTATCCTAATCGACACACTACTATCTCTATGAAACCTTCTATTCAGCTCCGTCTGACGGTGATGAACTTCCTCCAGTTCGCTATCTGGGGGGCTTACCTTACGTCTATGGGGCGCTACCTCGGTGCTGCGGGCTTCGGCTCCGAGATTGGGAACTTCTACGCCATGCAGGGCTTCGTCTCGCTCTTCATGCCTGCGCTGATGGGTATTGTCGCCGACCGCTGGATACCAGCACAGCGCCTCTTGGGGCTCTGCCACGCCGTGGCTGGTGCCCTGATGATGGGCGTCTTCCTCTACACACAGACCGAAGCTCCCTCTTATACCAGCCTCTTTGTGCTCTACTCGCTGAGTGTCGCCTTCTATATGCCGACGCTGGCGCTGAGCAATTCGGTAGCTTACACTTCGCTCGAGCAGTCGGGCTTGGACTTAGTGAAGAGCTTCCCTCCGATCCGTGTCTTCGGTACGGTGGGCTTCATCTGCACGATGATCACGGTGAGCCTACTCGGGCTCGAAGCTACCAGTGGACAGTTCGCTGTCTCGGGCATTATCGGTCTGGTCTTGGCCGTCTATTCGCAGACACTCCCTCACTGTCCCACGGCTCCCAAGGGGCAGAGCAAGAGCCTCATCGAAGCCCTCGGCCTGCGCGCTTTCGTGCTCTTCAAGCAGCGTAAGATGGCGCTCTTCTTCATCTTCTCAATGCTCCTCGGCGTAAGCCTGCAGATCACCAACGGCTTTGCCAATCCCTTCATCAGCACCTTCGGAGAAATCCCCGCCTATGCGGATACCTTCGGTGTCAAGCACGCCAACATCCTCATCTCCCTACTCGCAGCTCTCCGAGACGCTCTGCATCCTGCTCATCCCCTTCGCCCTGCGTCGCTTCGGCATCCGCCGTGTGATGCTCATAGCTATGACGGCATGGGTGCTGCGCTTTGCCCTGCTGGGGCTCGGCGATCCAGGGAGTGGCGTATGCTGCCTTCCTGCTGAGTATGGTGGTCTATGGCGTGGCGTTTGACTTCTTCAACGTCTCGGGTTCGCTCTTCGTGGACAAGGAGACCGACCCTTCCATTCGCTCGAGTGCGCAGGGGCTCTTTATGATTATGACCAATGGCATCGGTGCGACGCTCGGCTCCTTAGGCGCGCAAGCCGTGATCAATCACTTCGTCTCTTCGCAGACGGAGACGACGGCTGTCCTCTCTGGCTGGAGCACGAGCTGGTACATCTTCGCTGGCTACTCTGCTGTGGTAGCCGTGCTCTTCGCCCTCCTCTTCCGCTACAAGACCGCGGCAGAATAGTCCCTTCGCCCTTCATTCTTCCCTTTGTAGCTTCACTGCGCCGATGAATATCGCTTTCGATGCCAAGCGCATTACGCACAATGCCACTGGCCTCGGCAATTACAGTCGCTTCGTGCTGGACACGCTCACTGAGTTCAGACCGGAGAACCGCTATCTCCTTTTCTCCCCTTCTACGGGCGACCCTACGCTCTACAAGCGTCTGCTGACGCATCGCTCGGTGCGTCTCATCACGCCGCACCGTGCTCTGGCCTTCGCTGGTGGGAATATCTGGCGCAACTTCTCTGTCCCTTCGCGCTGCCGTGACGAGCAAGTAGACCTCTTCCACGGCCTGACCAACGAGCTCCCCATCGGGCTGTACCGTGCCCAGCGCATCGGGACGGTGGTCACGATACACGACTTGGCGTTCATCCGCTACCCGCAGTTCTACAAGCCCATCGACCGCATGCTCTACCGCAAGAAGTACGGGGCATCGGCACGCCACGCCGACCACGTCATCACGGTGAGCGAACAGACACGGCGCGATGTCATCGATATCTTCGGCATCGAAGAGGAGCGTGTGACGACCGTCTACCAAGGTTGCTCCGAGGCCTTCGCCTCTGTGACTCCCGAGGAAGTCGTCACCGCACGGCAGACCTTAGGGCTTCCCGACCGCTACATCCTCTTTGTCGGGAGCATCGAAGAGCGCAAGAACCTCGCCCTCATCGTCGAAGCACTGAGCCAGCTTCAGGACAAGGACGTGCATCTCGTGGCCGTAGGGCGCAAGACCCCCTACGTGAATACCGTCGTCGACCGAGCTCGCCGCTTGGGTGTCCTCTCGCGCCTGCACCTCCTACACGGCGTGGGAAGCCTCCTTCTGCCAGGCATCTATGCTGGGGCGAAGGTCTTCGTCTACCCTTCGCGCTTCGAGGGCTTCGGTATCCCCATCATCGAGGCTCTGAACGCTGGAGTACCCGTCATCGGGGCTACGGGCTCGTGCCTCGAGGAAGCTGGTGGCCCGAGCAGTCTCTATACCGATCCCAACAATGCCACGATGCTCGCAGCGATGATCGACCGTGTGCTCATCGACATCTCCCTGCGGCAGAAGATGATCGACGACGGCCGTAGCTACGTCGAGCGCTTCACTCCCAAGCGACTGGCGCGCGACCTCTCTGCCGTCTACGAGAACGTCCTGCTCACCTACGAATAATCCCCTTTTCCTACTGCTCTAATGAAATATCTCATCGTAGGCCTCGGCAATATCGGGGCTGAATACGATAGGACGCGCCACAATATCGGCTTCCGTGTGGCGGATGCCTTGGCTGCTCGCCTCGGTGTGCGCTTCGAGACGAAGCGCTATGGCGACGTCGCTATGGGACGTGCCAAGAGTGCGCAGATCGTCCTGCTCAAGCCCTCGACCTATATGAACCTCAGTGGCGAAGCCGTACGCTACTGGATGAGTACGGAGAAGATCCCCATTGAGCGTGTGCTGGTCATCGTCGATGACCTCGCTCTGCCCTTTGGTGCCCTCCGCCTCAAGGGTAAGGGGAGTGACGCGGGTCACAACGGTCTGAAGAACATTGCCCAGCTCCTTGGCTCGCAGTCCTACGCTCGTCTACGCTTCGGCATCGGCAACGACTTCCCTCAGGGGGCACAAATCAACTACGTCCTCGGGCACTTCTCCGCCGAAGAAGAGGCCTTGATGCCCGAGCGTCTGGAGACCTTCGTGGATGCCTCCATAGCCTTCTGTCTCGAGGGCATTGGCTCCACGATGAACCGCTTCAATGCAAAGTAATCCCCCCTCTTTCCTTCCGCCTATTCACCCTCTAAATACACATCTCTCTTATGAAGCAAGTTATTGCTACTACCCAGGCACCTGCTGCCATCGGCCCTTATAGTCAAGCCATCCGTGTCGGAGATATGCTCTTCGCATCGGGCCAACTCGGGATTGATCCTGCGACGGGCGAGTTCCCCGAAGGCGTCACAGCGCAGACCGAACAGGCATTCCGCAACATCCACGCCATCCTCGCCGAAGCAGGCTTCACCATCGATCAGGTCGTCAAGACGACGTGTTTCCTCGCCGATATGGGCGACTTCGCTGCGATGAATGCGGTCTATGAGAAGCAGTTCACGGGGGCTTTCCCTGCGCGCTCTGCCGTTGCGGTGAAGACGCTGCCTAAGAACGGCCTCGTCGAAATCGAGATCATCGCGCACCGTGGCTAAGCCTCTCGGCAAGGTCACACACCACACATCAGCCCCACGGCTCCCCTCTCCCTGAGGGATGCGTGGGGCTGCTTGTTTCTCCTTCGTCCGCACCCTGCTCATCCATCCTCGTGATGGGGCTTCGCCGACCTATATAGCTTCGTGCTCCGACCAATATTGCTCAGAGCACGAAGCTATATTGCTTGCAGTGCGAAGCAATAGAGCTCCCTCCGCTGACGAATATAGGTTCATTTTGTGCTGTGTGGTGCGTAGGTGGGAGAGGACGAAGAGCCCTCTCCTACTTGAGATGCGGGATTAGCGAGGCAAGCCGTACCTTTGTGTCACAATAAGATTAAGACTTACTCGTCGCACGATGCGCTCCCGACTCCTTTACCTCGCTCGCTTTGCCCTCGTAGTCGTGGCGAGCTTCCTCGCCCTCAAAGGGGGCTTCCTCCTGCTCGTACCTGCCGAAGGGTCGCTGAGTATGGGGGACGTCTTCGCTGTACTCTACCACGGCTTGAGCCTCGACCTCTCGATGCTGGGCTACCTCATCGTGGTGCCTCTCCTCATCGTGGCGGTGAGCTGCTGCTTCCGCTCCGTGGCAGCACGCACCCTCCTTCGCCCCTATCACCTCCTTGTCGCCCTCGTCATCAGCGTGGTGGGCGTGGTCGATATGCGCCTCTATCCCTTCTGGGGCTTCAAGCTCGATGCCTCGATCTTCCTCTACTTAGACCGCCCCGGGGAAGCCTTCGCCAGTGTGAGCCTTCCCTTCATCCTGCTCTCCGTCCTTCTTGTGCTCGCCTTCGCTCTTGCTGTGGGCTTCGCTCTCGAGCGCACGACTGAGAAGCACTGGGCGCAGATACGTAGGGGCTGGCTGTACGTGCTACCTCTTCTCTCCCTCTTAGCCCCGACATTCCTCCTCATCCGTGGGGGAGTGAGCAAGGCGACGGCCAATGTCGGGCAGGTCTACTTCAGCGACCGCCAGTACCTCAATCATGCTGCCGTCAATCCCCTCTTCAGCCTCTTCTCCTCCCTCGGGAAAGCGGAGGACTACGATGCCGAGTACAATACCTACGATGCGAAGACCCTGCGGAAGCTGACCCACGACCTCTATCCAGCGGAGTCCTTCGAGGGGGATACGCTCCTCTCGACTCGCCGCCCGAATGTCCTTCTCCTCGTCCTCGAGAGCTTCGGCGCACGCTATACGGGCGTCTTGGGGACGAAGCCCGAGGTCTCCCCCCACTTCGACAGCTTGGCACGCGAAGGGGTGCTCTTCTCACGCTGCTACGCCAATAGCTACCGCACCGACCGTGGACTCATCTCCGTCCTCAGTGGCTATACGAGCTTCCCCACGCACTCGGTGATGAAGCTCCCAGCGAAGAGCCGCACCCTTCCCTCCATCGCTGGAAGCCTTAGGGAAGCAGGCTATGCGACGAGCTTCCTCTACGGTGGCGATGCGAACTTCACCGGGATGAAGGGCTACCTCCTTGGCTCGGGCTACCAGCAGGTCACCGATGACCACAGCTTGCCACGGAGCCTACCTCGGACGAACTGGGGCGTGCCTGATGGCCCTGCCTTCGATGTCCTCTACGAAGATATTATGCGTATGCCAGCAGGGCGGCCGTGGTGCAAGACGATGCTCACGCTCAGCAGTCACGAGCCCTTTGACGTGCCGTATAAGCGTCTGAAGGCGCCTGTGTCGAATGCCTTCGCCTACCTCGATGAGGAATTAGGTCGCTTTGTCGCACGCCTCAAAGCTACTCCGCAGTGGAAAGACCTGCTCATCATCTGCGTCGCCGATCACGGCTATTCGGAGGTGGGAACGGACGACCGCAACAGCACAGCCGTGCACCACGTCCCCCTTCTCTGGCTGGGCGGAGCGGTACGTTCGCCTCGCCACTGTGAGCAGCTGATGACGCAGTCAGACCTTGCCGCTACCCTCTTGGCACAACTCGGACTCAGCTACCGTGCGTTCACCTTCTCGCGCAACGTCCTCGCACCGAACTATACCTATCCCTTCGCCTACTATACGTTCAACGATGGCTTCGGCTTCGTCGACGGCACAGGCGTGACGGTCGTGGACAATGTCAGTGGGCGTGGCATCGAGGTGACCCCCTCTCCCTCAGCGCAGCGCACCGCCTTAGGACGAGCCCTCCTCCAGCTGACGCACGACGACCTCGCCCGCAGGTGACGGTATCGCCCGAAGCACGGAATAGGTTAACGAAAACGGCATTTCGTTAACCTATCGCAGGGGATATGTTAAGCAAATCGGCAGATCGTTAACCTATTGCCCCCGACAAAAGAGCCCGCCCCCATCCAGCAAGTGGATGGGGGCGGGCTCTCTGTTGGTGGGGCGAGTGGCTTACTTCTTCTTGCGCTCGCGCCAGCTCTTGATGATGGGGTAGAAGACCGTGACGCCTGAGCCGAGGAGCATCAGGAGCGTCAAGCCATCCAGACGTAGCCCCGAGCAAAGCATCCAGATGACCAGCGCCAGCCAGAGGATGGTGATGACGACCATCTGCGTCGGGGTCAGGGGACGACGGTAGGCCATAGCAGTCTGCTCTTAGCGACGCAGGAGCTCCGCGGCTTCGCGAGCGAAGTAGGTGAGGATGAGGTCAGCACCTGCACGCTTGATGGAGAGGAGGCTCTCCATCATGATGCGCTCACGGTCAATCCAGCCGTTCATACCAGCCGCTTGAATCATAGCGTACTCGCCACTTACCTGGTAGGCAGCCAGGGGAAGGTCGTAGCGGTCACGTGCCCAGCGCAGGACGTCGAGGTAAGGAAGGGCGGGCTTGACCATCACGATGTCGGCACCTTCGGCGATGTCGCCTTCGATCTCGCGCATCGCCTCACGGATGTTCGCAGGGTCCATCTGGTAGCTACGACGGTCTCCGAAGCTGGGTGCCGAGTCCGCAGCGTCACGGAAGGGGCCGTAGAAGGCGGAGCTGAACTTCGCTGCATACGACATGATAGGCAGCTGCGTGTAGCCAGCTTCGTCGAGGGCTTGGCGCATAGCAGCGATACGGCCGTCCATCATATCCGAAGGAGCAACCATATCGACACCAGCTTCGGCGAAGGAGACGGCTTGACGGCAGAGGTAGGGCAAGGTAGCATCGTTGTCCACGGTGTAGTGCTCGTGGAGGATGCCGCAGTGTCCGTGGTCGGTGTACTCACACATGCAGATATCCGCGATGACGATGAGGTCTGGCAGAGCAGCCTTGAGGGCGCGAATCCCCTGCTGCACGATGCCGTTGTGGGAATAAGCTTCGCTACCGGTGTGGTCCTTGTGCTCGGGGATACCGAAGAGCATCACCGAGAGGACGCCTACACGATAGAGACCTTCGCACTCCTTGACGAGCTCATCGACCGAGAGGCGGTATTGCCCTGGCATCGTCTTGATTTCCTCACGGATGCCACGGCCGTGGACGACGAAGAGCGGTGCGATGAAGTCAGAGGGCTCGAGGGATGTCTCCCGAACGAGCGTGCGGAGGTTGGGGGTCATGCGTAGGCGACGCAGACGACTGATTGGATACATAGGGCTTATGGTTGGTTAAAACTACTATCTGGAGAAGGATGGGGGGAGGAAGCATCCACGAAGTAAGGGCTTAGGCGGATGCTATCCTCGCGTGTGAACGCCCCTTCGGCACGCAGCAGCGACCAGCTTAGTCGCTTGCCGTGGCGCAGGAGGAGCTTACGCAGCGTCGCACTTTGCGCCCGAGAGAGGTAGGGATGCCAAGGCAGGGAGTCGGCACGGAGCGAGGTGAGGGCAAAGTGCTTCGGGGGTGTCTTGATGACGAACCACGGGCGCAGGGCGAGGAACTTATCTTCATCCATCCCGTAGACTTCCTGCAGCTGCAGCACGGTGTAGTAGCCTCCGAGTCGCTCCCTGAGGGCGAGGATGCGGTGCGCAAAGGCAGGGCCCACCCCGGGGATGCGTAGGAGCGTCAGCGAGTCGATGCGGTTGAGGTCGAGGTGCACGTAGTGGGCGAAACTTCTCAGCCACGTGTTACGGCTCCCTCGGCGGCCCGACATATGAGGGTCACGCAGGAAGGTATCCCGATGGGACTTCTTTGC
>CAKMOP010000059.1 GCA_927910985.1 uncultured Porphyromonas sp.
TATTTGCAACAAGAATTATGACCCATCGCCCACTCTCTATCACGACACTAAGCCTCCTGCTCCTCACCGCAGGGCTCACCCTTCTCCCCTCCTGCTCGAGCCAGTCGACCCAGCAGGGACAGCACCAAGGGCCACAGGAACTCCCCGTACGCACGCTCAGCGCAGGGGACTTCTCCACCGACAACACTTATCCCGCCGTCATCCGTGGCGAGGATGATGCCGAGATCCGCCCTAAGGTGGCGGGCTTCATCACCAAGGTTTTCGTCACCGAAGGTCAGAGCGTCAAGGCAGGTCAACACCTCTTCCAGCTCGATGATGTCACCTACCGCGCAGCTGTCTCGCAGGCTACCGCCAGCCTCTCGGCAGCCCAAGCAGCCCTCTCCACTGCCCAGCTCAATCAGCGCAATAGCCGTGACCTCTTGGCCAAGAACATCATCAGCTCCAGCTCCTACGAGGAGGTAACGAATGCGCTCCGTAGTGCAGAGGCGCAAGTCGCCGTTGCCAAAGCCGCGCTTGTCTCGGCACGCGAAAACCTTTCCTTCTGCACCGTCACCAGCCCCGTCTCTGGTCTGGTCGGTGCCATCAACTACCGCGTGGGGAACCTCGTCAGCCCCCAGAGTCCTTCGCCCCTGACGCAGGTCTCAAACACACGCCAAGCCTTCGTCTACTTCTCCCTCTCGGAGCGTGACCTGCAGCAGCTCACTGGGGGCAATGTCTCCGTCTCCGCTCAGTCGCTGCCGAAGGTGCGTCTACGCCTCTCCGATGGGAGCGAGTATCCCGAGGAAGGGACGATCCAGGGCATCAGCGGTGTCGTTGATAAGACTACCGGCGCCGTGACTCTGCGTGTCGACTTCCCCAATGCTGCAGGTCGTCTGCGCAGCGGTGCCACGGGAACGATCCTTCTGCCCACAGAGACACGTGGGGCGATCCTTGTTCCCCAGACAGCTACCATCGAGATGCTGCATAAGAAGTTCGTCTACACTGTCGACCAAGCGGGTAAGCTCACCTTCACCGAAATCACCGTCAGCCCCGTCGATGATGGGCAAAACTACAGCGTCACCAGCGGACTGAAGGCAGGCGACCGTATCCTGGTGGCAGGTACTACGGGCGTCAAGGAGGGCGAGGTCATCAAGCCTCTCACCGAAGAAGCCTACGCCGCCCAGCAAGCCGCCATCCGTCAGCAGATGATGGGGCAGGGCGCAGCAGACCAACACTAAGCCTCACCCCGAAGCCAATAGCGCAATGAACTTCAATAGATTTATCTCTCGCCCAGTCCTCTCGACGGTGATCTCCATCCTCATCGTCATCCTCGGGATCATCGGGCTCATACAGCTGCCCATCGAGCAGTACCCCAACCTCGCCCCACCCACCGTACAGGTCTCCACCGCCTACGCAGGTGCCGACGCTCAGACGGTGCTTAACTCCGTCATCATTCCCCTCGAAGAGCAGATCAACGGGGTCGAAGGGATGACCTATATGACCTCTACGGCGACCAACTCCGGAGGTGCGTCCATCACGGTCTACTTCAAGGAAGGCACCGACCCCGATATGGCAGCGGTCAATGTCGCAGAACCCGTGTCCAGCAGGCGCAAGCCCTCCTCCCAGCCGATGTCGTGCGTGTCGGGGTGACGACTCAGAAGCGGCAGTCGAGTATGCTGCTCGTCTATTCGCTCACGAGCAAGGATGGTCGCTACGATGCGCAGTTCCTCGCTAACTACGCCGACATCAACATCCTCCCAGCCCTCAAGCGTGTGCCTGGTGTCGGCTCGGCAGGTACCTTCAGCCAAGATACCTATGCGATGCGTCTGTGGCTTGACCCCGACAAGATGCGCGCCTTCTCCCTCGTCCCCAGTGACGTCTCTGCCCTGCTCGCAGCGCAGAACTTCGAGGCTGCTCCAGGGAGCCTCGGCGAGTCGGGCAACCGCACCTACGAGTATTCGCTCCGCTACAAGGGGCGTCTGAAGAGCCTCACCGACTACGAGAACATCATCTCAAGTCGGACGATACCGGCAACATCATCCGCCTCAAGGACGTGGCGAAGATCGAACTCGGAAGCCTCAGCTACGCAAGCAACTCCCTCTCCAACGGCAACCCCTCCATCACGGGGATGGTCTCGCAGATCGCTGGCTCGAATGCCAACGACATCGTCACCGCCATCAAAGCTCAGGTCAAGGAGCTGGAGAAGGACTTCCCTCCTGGGATGGAGATGACCTATGTCCTCGACGTCACGGACTTCCTCCACGCCTCCATCTGGCACGTCATCCAGACACTCCTCGAAGCCTTCCTCCTGGTCTTCATCGTCGTCTACATCTTCCTGCAAGATCTACGCAGTACGCTCATCCCGGCTATCGCCGTACCCGTATCGCTTGTGGGGACATTCTTCTTCCTCCAGCTCTTTGGCTTCTCGCTGAACCTGCTGACCCTCTCGGCTCTGGTCTTAGCCATCGCCATTGTCGTGGATGACGCCATTGTCGTCGTCGAAGCCGTACACGCCAAGCTGGACGAAGGCTATCAGTCGGCACGTACGGCCAGTATGGATGCGATGAGCGAGATCTCGGGCGCAATCATCTCCATCACGCTGG
>CAKMOP010000060.1 GCA_927910985.1 uncultured Porphyromonas sp.
GCGACCATCCCTGTTACACTCGCCCAGACGAAGAGCAATGGTGTCAGCGATGGTGTGGCTTCCTTCACCATCCCGCTCTGTGCTACGATCCACCTTTCGGGGAGTACGCTGAAGATCGTCTCCTGCGCCTTGGCCCTGATCTTGATGCGTGGTGGGGCATATGACTTAGGTATGTTTACTCACTTCATCTTGCTCCTTGGGGTGACGATGGTTGCTGCACCAGGGGTGCCTGGTGGTGCGATCATGGCCGCTCTGGCTATCCTTCAGTCCATCTTGGGCTTCACGGTGGAGGAGCAAGCTCTGATGATTTCACTCTATATCACAATGGATAGTTTCGGTACCGCATGTAATGTAACTGGCGATGGAGCTATAGCCCTCGTCGTCGATAAGCTCTTAGGTCATAAGATCGGACAAGCTCAGGAAGGAGGTACCCTTCGTGACTGATAAGACCGTACTTAGAGACAGAGTCCTGCAAGCTCTGAGAGAGTATCGCTCTCAGCAAAAGCTCAGCGCACCTTACTCAGCGCTTCGGGCAGCCCTTTTCGATATGGATGGCGTGCTCTTTGACTCGATGCCTGCGCACTGTCGCTCGTGGGTACAAGCAGCTCACGAGGTGGAGCTGCAGATGAATCAAGAGGATGTTTACTGGTTCGAAGGGCAGACGGGGAGCTACACCATTGAGCTTCTCTATCAGCGCACCTTCGCTCGCCATGCCACCCCCGAAGAGATGAAGTGGCTCTATGAGCGCAAGACGCAGCTCTTCAATGAGTACAATTCGGGCAAGACTCTTCCCGATGTGGAGCTGGTCCTTTCCCAGCTGTCGGATGTGGAGCGTCTGGTCGTCACAGGCTCTTCTCAAGCCTCGCTCTTAGGCCGACTGGAGGAGGCTTTTCCTCAAATCTTTACCGAAGAACTTATGGTCACTGGTAAGGACGTGCGCCGTGGTAAGCCTGATCCTGAGCCTTATCTGATGGGGCTGGAGAAGGCTGGGGTATGTGCTGCCGAGGCGATTGTCGTGGAGAATGCTCCTATGGGGGTACGTGCTGCGGTCGCTGCTGGTATCTTCACCATTGCGGTGAATACGGGACTCCTTCCCGATAGTGCCCTCGCCGATGAAGGTGCTCACTTAGTCTTCGGCTCAATGCGTGAGCTCGCCGAAGCTCTGCCTATCCTGCGTACGCACTGGGATCAGCCACTTTAGTACCTTGTTCTTTCATAAAGTAGGAGGGTGCGACGGAATGATTCTTCCGTCGCACCCTCCTACTTTATCAGGATAGATAGCCCTGCTTACTTAATGTTGGGTTTGGCGTATTGTAGGTTCGGTAAGGCCTTGCTTCCGTCCGTGGTGGTAATCGCAGCCGTGAACATCCACTTGTTGAGGCGAACTTCGGGAAGTGAGAACTTGCTAATCGGTAGCTTGATCAAAAGCTGATTCCATCCCTTACGGAGTTGAATCTGTAAGGGAGGACGTGAGATAGCATTCTCATTAGCAAGAGGAAGGTTAATGTCACGTTTGCCTGGGGTATTCGTCCAATGGGGTGGGGCGATGGCTTCTCCATTGATCCAAAGGCGACTTCCCTTGTAGTCCCAGCTGCCTTGCAGAGGAGCTACATCTGCTTCCGAACGACTGTAATTCTGCGTCTCGAAAAGTAGCCCAGCTGTCCTTTCTTCATCGCTGTGTACCCAAGCGGTGGCATAGACGGTGCTATTCTCGGAGGCATTTGGGATGAGCCCATAGCATAGCTTACCCCATACGTGACGCAGATAGATGCCAGACCCTCCGCTGGTGCGTTGATAGGGATAAACTACCCCGTCTATCTCTGAGGGCGGAGTATATTGCTGTTCCTTCATTTGTTTCAGGTACGTCTCTTCGGGAAGGAATGAAGTGGATAGGTCACCACCATTGGGATATACGGGGCTGATATACCATTGGGCCTGACTCTGCTCTATGTAAGGGAAGGGCTCGCTGGAGAATATGTGTTCCTTATGCCACAGGAGTCTGCGCTCGAAGTCCACAAAAGCTTGTCTGGTCTCGGGACTGGCTTCTGATGAAAGAGCGGCTGTCGAGGCATTAAAGTAGCCTGCGCCTCCACCGAGCCAAGCGCGTTCGGCAAGAGCAAGCATATTGGGGTAGACGGCATTCTCCAGCATTATAGTACGGTACGAGTCCGTGTAGCGGTCGTTCCATACGGCCAGGATTGCTCCCATTACTCGCGTGTTGCTCGCATCTACCCCCAGTACTCTGCTGCTATACAGCATCTGTATGTCGGCGAAGAGATCGTAGTGGTTGAGGTAATGGTAGCGACTATCAATAGCAGGCGTGCTGTAGTCACTTTGTCCCTTCGAGCTCCATAGGTGGAGGAGATCCACTTCTTTGCTCTTGAACGACCAGCCTGGATTCCAAGCAATAGCCTTTTTCCCCAGTGAGTGTACGTGCTCAACCATCTCGGGAACGAAGAGCTTGTCAGAGAAAGTCGTCTCGTCCGTTCCCAAGTGGATATATGGTACATCGAGACGCTCAGCCAGCTCGGTAAGTAGATCTTTGACGACACGTTTCCCTTCAGTGCTCTGCATATCGAAGCCCATAGCACGAGTAAAGGCTGTACTATGCCCAGGCATATCGATCTCTGGAATCAGGGTGATTCGTAGTTCCTTGCATAGCTGGGCTAACTCCTGTAATTGAGCCAACGTATAGAATTTACCTGGCATACGTGTCGCGTGATGAGCGTCCGTCAGCTGGGGGTAACGCTTACTCTCCAGTCGCCATGCTTGATCTTCAGTGAGATGTAGGTGCAGGGTATTGACCTTATATTGAGCTAAGAGACGTACCTGCTTTTTCAATTCTTCTAATGGGATGAAGGTGCGTCCCAGGTCGTGCATCAGGCCACGCATGCGGAAGGAAGGCCAGTCGATGATATTACACGACTCTAACTCGCCCTTCTTGTCAGCGGAGAGCAGTAGTTGTTCTAAGGTTTGCAGGCCACGATACAGGCCAGTACGCTCAAGCGCATCCACGTAGATGCCACTTGCTTCGATGCGCAAGCGATAGGCTTCTTCCTTGTTGAAGTAAACCTTGGGGAGTGATGGCACGATGGAAGTGCGTACCACGATGGAGCTGCGTGCATCGATGATAGAGCCGTTCCTTCGGAGTATTTCTTTGAGCTCGTCTTGTAGATACAGACCTTCGGGTTTAAGTCGATGGGTGCTGCACTTACCTTGCTGCTTCTCGATGAACTGGGGACGTGGAAGGAGTTTGTCTATGGATGCTTGGATATGTGTACTAAGGAGGAAGAAACTACTGATAGACAGTAGAAGTCGATATCTGCTCGCATAAACATAGTATAGGCGATTAGA
>CAKMOP010000061.1 GCA_927910985.1 uncultured Porphyromonas sp.
ATACGGTGGCCCCTGTCGTGGTGAAGCCCGAAATTGTCTCAAAGAAGGCATCCATCGGGGGAAGTAAATGCTCCAGTAAGCAGGAAGGGAAGCATACCGATGAGGGAGAGAAGTAGCCAAACCGAAGTGACGGCCAGCATACCTTCACGCCGTGATGCTTTTTTCTTGCGTAGCGTTCGTCCTTGGTGTAGTAGGACTGCTCCCACCAGGAAGAATGCTCCAATGGTGATGAGCCACGGTGTGGGGGACTCTTGATAGAATAGTGCTACCAGCAGCACGGAAAGCATCGTCACTCCTTCGACGAAGCACATCATCCCGAGGATGCGACTAATGAACCTGAAGTTAATCGAGTGCATAGGTGGAACGGAGGTACGCTAAAAGAGGCCTTTGAGCGTATTGATCGTGATTATCGTGGTAGAAGATCACGACGTGGTCGTAAGGTTCGATGACCGTATCCCCATCGATCATACAAGGGCGACCATTGCGCATCATCCCCCCAAAGGTCATATTTGCAGGGAGCTTTAGTTCGCGGATTTGACGCCCTACGATGTACGAGTCACGGCGAGCTACGAGCTCAATGACTTCGGCATTGTTGACCAGCGAAAGGCAAGTGACTTGTCCTGTGTCTTGCCCCAAGAGGGTACGATAGATGTATCCTGCAGCGAGGAGCTTCTTATTGATGAGCGTGCCTATATCTAAGCGGTATGCTAAGGGGATATAGTCAATATTTTCCTCCTTGGCTACGGTCTTGTAGACATTATATCGCTTGGCTGCGAGGCAGGCTAAGACGTTGGTCTCGGAGTTCTCCGTCAGGGCAATGAAGACCTGTGCATCCTCTAAGCTCACCTCTTCAATGATCTCTGGGTCACGCCCATCACCGTGGTAGATCTCTACATTACGTGGAAGTTCTTCCGAGAGCCGTAAGCACTTCTCTTTGTCGATCTCGATGAGAGCGATCTGTATGTCCGCTGGTATCCTGTCAATCGTGCGCAGGGCTACAGGGCTGGCTCCCATGATGACGACACGCTCGATCTTCGGAGCATCCTTGCCCGAGAGCTTACGTACCACGTCGATATGATCGACATCACAGGTGAAGAACACTAAATCATTGTGCTCAATACGTGTATTCCCTCCAGGGATAAGGGTCTCGAAGTCGCGCTTGATCGCTACGAGGTGAAAGTACTTTCCTTCGTCACTGGGGAGGAGGTTCTTCAGGTCTTTGAGGTACTGCCCCACAATAGGAGCACCTTGACGCACCTTTACACCCACCAAGGCCAAAGCTCCATTGAAGAGGGTGACGTACTGTCGAGCCCAAGGGTATTCTATGATGGAGCTAATCTCGCGCGCTGCCAGTTCCTCTGGGTAGATCATCGAGTCTACGCCCAGATCCTCCATGAGAGAGGAGTATTCACTCTCGAGGTACTCGTGGTTATTGATGCGAGCGATGGTATGCCGTGCGCCTACTCGTTTAGCCAGCATACACGCCATGATGTTGGTTGCTTCATCGGGTGTCACCCCTACGAAGAGGTCGGCACCGTCAACATGGGCATGCTCGAGGTCGGAGAGTAGGGTAGGGTTTCCTTCAACAGGGAGTACCTCAAGATGATGGCTTGCTCTCTCGAGCTTCTTGCCATTAACATCCATCAGGACGATGTTCTGCTCCTCGTTAGAGAGCATTCGTGCCAGGTGAGTTCCTACTTCTCCTGCGCCTGCTATGACTATTCTCATGATGTACAGTTATGCTTTTACTTCGCCATCTAATAGGCTCTTTGCCGCCTCATAGATAGCATGCATATCCAGTCCACAGTAGCGCTTCTGTTCGGCGGGTGTTCCGTGAGGAATGAACTCATCGGGAAGCCCTAAGGTCTTGATGCGCCCACTGTAGCTGACTTCCATAGCCAGCTGTAATACGGCAGAGCCAACCCCACCACTGAGGCATCCTTCTTCGATGACGAGTAGGCGAGGGGTGGAGGCAAGGACATGACGAAGGCATTCCTCATCAAGGGGCTTGGCAAAGACCAAGTCGATGTGAGCGACACTGTGTCCTTCTTCTTGCAAGCGTTGGGTGACTTCTGTAGCTGTGACCCCAATAGGTCCCAGGCTGAGTATGGCTAAGTCATTGCCCTCTTGTAGCACGCGAGCCTTTGCGTAGGGATAGTGCTCCAAGGGCTTCTTCCAGTCAACTACCGAGCCTGCACCGCGTGGATAGCGAATGGCGATAGGTCCAGACCAGTCGAAGGCTGCCGAGTACATCAGGTGTCTCAGCTGCACTTCATCATAGGGCGAGCAGACGGTCATTCCTGGGATGGTGCGTAGGTAAGCGATGTCAAAAGCTCCCTGATGCGTCGCTCCATCTTCGCCGACTAAGCCAGCACGATCCAGGCAGAAGACGACGTGGCTATTCGTCAGTGCTACGTCGTGGATGAGCTGATCGTAGGCTCGCTGCATAAAGGTTGAGTAGATGTTGCAGACTGGGATAAAGCCTTCTGCCGCCATACCCGAAGAGAAGGTCACTGCGTGCTCCTCAGCGATGCCGACATCGAAGGAACGATGAGGGTACTTCTCATCATATAAGTCAT
>CAKMOP010000062.1 GCA_927910985.1 uncultured Porphyromonas sp.
AATTGCCCTACATACATATATATACGTAGGCAATTCTATAGAAGAGGGATGGGAGAACAGCCGTTCTCATCCCTCTTCTCTGTCTCCTACGCAGGTAGAGCGTTTGAGTATTCGTCGGAGTGTTTGTATCTTTGCTTCTCAAAGACTGAAATATAAACACTATTCATCCATAGGTAACAACAAACAATGGCAGTATTAGAGAAGATCCGAAGTCATTCGGTACTGCTGGTCGTGGTCATCGGTATCGCCCTGGCGGGCTTCGTCGTCGGTGACCTCTTCACCAGTGGGCGCACCTTCTGGAGCAAGAGTGAGCGTACCGCCCTCTCCATCGACGGCAAAGATGTCTCGATAGAAGAGTATAGCAGCCGTCTCAAGGAACTCGAAGACCAGGCTCAAGCCCAGGGCCAGCAGCTATCCGACGAGCAGCGTATGCAGCTGAATAACCAACTGGCTCAAGAGTATATCTCCGAGTATGCCCTCAACGAGGTGACCTCTAAGGTCGGCCTTGGGGTGTCGGATGAAGAGCTCTATGCCCTACTCGTAGGCAAGGGGATCGCTCCCTCGCCATTGGCTTCGCAGTTCTTCGGCTCGACGGATGAGAAGCAGATCAATGAGGTCATCAAGCAGCTCTCCGATAAGCAGATCCAGGCGGCTCCTGCAGAGCAGCGTGGTCAGCTCCTGCAGGCGAAGAGCCAGTTTGAGCAGCTCCAGAAGCAGATCAAGTCACAGCGTCTGCAGCAGAAGCTCTCGACTTTGCTCGCTCGTACCTATAAGATCAACGATGTAGACCGTGAGCTCTCCGTCGGTAAGGAAAGTCGTAGCATTGCCCTCGTCCGTACCTCCGCCGCTCAGATCGCTGACGCCGCTGCTAAGCCCAGCGATAGCGAGGTGAAGAAGTACTACGATGAGCACCCCGACTTCTACAAGATGCAGTACCCTCTGACCGAGGTGAGCTACATCAGCCTCCAAGTAACTCCTTCGCAGGCGGACTATAAGAACGCAGCTGCCGACAAGGATAAGGCCGTAGCTGAGCTTCGTGCTGCTAATGCCTCCAACGTCGAGTCTGTGCTCCGTGGCTTCGCTACCTCGAGCAAGTTCTTCTCGAAGACCTACCTCACCGGTGCCGAACTCGACGAACTCGGTCTTGGTGCAGACCAAGTCGCCTTCATCAAGAGCGCAGAAGCTGGTGCGATCAATGATCCTCAGCTCGTCAACGATCGCTACGATATCGTCAAGGTCGTCGGCAAGAAGAGCGTTACCTCTGGTCTCTCCGTCCGTATGATCGTGCTTAGCGATAGCGTCAAGGGTAAGACCGACAGCCTGCTGGCTCAGCTCCAGTCAGGTGCAAGCTTCGCCGAGCTGGCTAAGAAGCACAGCATCGACCCTGCTACAGCTGCTGGTGGCGGTCTCATCCAGCTCCCCAACCGCTACGGCTCGGTTGACAGCACCTTCTCTGAATCTAAGCTGATGCAGCTCGCTCAGGGCTCGGGACTCAACCTCGACACGCTCTACAAGGTACCTGTCGGTACAGTTGTCCGCCTGGGTCGTGCTCCTATCTCCGTCCTCGTCCGTGCAGAGAATGCTCAGCCAGCCGTCGAGGCTTATCAAGTAGCTTTCCTCTCGATCCCCGCAACCTTCTCGCCTGAGACGTACAACACGAAGTATGCTGCAATGAACCGTATCCTCGGTGCTGGCGGTGGCTTCGATGCAATGGCTAAGAAGGCCGAGAAGGAAGGCTTCAGCGTAGCTCGCAACGTCCCCGTCACGACGCAGACCGCAGCTCTGGGGCAGATTCCCAGCTCGCGCCAGATCGTCAGCTGGGCTATAGGAGCTAAGGAAGGTGAAGTAAGCCAGAAGCTCTACACCTGCGGTACGGACTACCTCGTCATCCCTGCCGTCATCAAGCACACTCCCGAAGGGGTAGCACCTCTGTCGGCCGTGAAGGATGAGATCGTCGCTTACCTCTCGGCCAAGAAGAAGGCTGAGACGCTGGCCAAGAACCTCGAAGGAAAGCACCTCGCTTCTCTCGATGCTTATGCCACCGAGCTGCAGACGAAGGTCGATACCCTCGTGGATGTCAACTACCTTGTCCGTGGTAGCGAACCTGCTACCTTCAACGGTATTGCGATGACTACTCCTATGGGCAAGCTCTCCAAGCCCTTCGCTGCAAGCAACGCAGAGGTGATGGTTCTCCAGCCTGTAGCCGCTACGCCTAACGATGCAGCCGCTGTCTCCGCTCAGGTCAAGCAGCAGGAACTCGGGCTGGCTCGTCAGTACAGCTACCGTGTCTTCACGGGCTTCATTCAGAAGCTCAAGATCCAGGACAACCGCGCTCGCTTCTATTAGCAGTCGGCTCTCCACGCTTCGGGGCATAAGCGTCAGAACCCTTTGCCCCTGAACGCAGTTACTATATAGGCTGCCCGCAAGGAACACCTTCTGCGGGCAGCCTTATTCTCACCCTTTCCCCGATTTATCCGCATACGATGCCTGCAGGCAAAGAAATACTCCTTGGTCGCACGCTTGATGAGCTTACCGAGCTCGTCACCGCACTAGGCATGCCCCGATTCACGGGCAAGCAAATAGCTCAGTGGCTCTATGATAAGCGCGTCACCTCCATCGAGGAGATGACGAACCTCTCCAAAGCTAACCGCACACTCCTCGCTGAGCGCTACACTGTCGGGCGCACAGCCCCTGTGATGAGCCAACTCTCGAAGGACGGCACGCGCAAGTACCTCTTCTCTGTCTCTACCGGTGGCCTTGTCGAAGCTGTCTTCATCCCCGATAAGGACCGTGCTACCCTCTGCATCTCTTCGCAGGTGGGCTGTAAGATGGACTGCCTTTTCTGTATGACTGGGAAGCAGGGCTTCAAGGGCAACTTATCCTCGGGAGAGATCATCAACCAAGTGCTCTCCGTAGAAGAGTCGGACCAGCTCACTAATGTCGTCTATATGGGGATGGGTGAGCCGCTCGACAATGCAACGAACGTGATGAAGAGTATCTCCGTCTTCACCTCCGCCTGGGGCTTAGGTTGGTCGCCGAAGCGCATCACCCTCTCCACTGTGGGCGTACGCCGTGGCCTCGAGCGCTTCCTGAGTGAGACGACTTGTCACTTGGCTGTCAGCCTGCACAACCCCTTCCACGAAGGCCGTCTCGAGCTGATGCCAGCCGAGGGTGGACTACCGCTGGAGCATACCCTGCAGATGATCCGCGAGGCGGACTTCACAGGGCAGCGTCGCGTCTCCTTCGAATACATCGTCTTCGATGGCGTCAATGATAGCGATGAGCACGCAGCGGAGCTGGCTCGTCTGCTACGTGGTATTCCCTGCCGCATCAACCTCATCCCCTTCCATCAGATACCTGACGTCCCTCTGCGTCCCCTCTCGCGTGAGAAGATGGAGCACTTCAAGCGTCAGCTGGAGTCCCGTGGCTATACCACGACCATCCGTACCTCGCGCGGTGAAGATATCTCGGCGGCCTGCGGTATGCTTTCGACCAAGGAGCAGATGGCTCGTGAAGGGGCTGCACCTCGCTAATCTCTTTCGCTCGTGATCCTTCAGCGTCTGCACCTTCTGCACTTCAAGAGCATTGCCTCGGCTTCTTGCTCGTTTTCCCCCAAGGTCAACTGCTTCATCGGCCTCAATGGGATGGGGAAGACGAATCTCTTGGATGCACTCCATTACCTTTCCTTCACGAAGAGCCACCTCTCCATCACCGACAGCCTTGCCGTTCAATATGGGCAGGAGGCTGCCGTGCTGGATGCTGTCTACCGAAGTGACTTCGGTGACGAACGACAGCTCCTCTTGCAGATCCGCCCTGGACACCGCAAGGTACTCAAGCGCAATAAGAAGGAATACCCCAAGCTCAGCGATCATATCGGAGCCTTTCCCTTGGTGATTGTCTCACCTCAGGACTACCAGCTCATCCTCGGAGGAAGTGAAGAGCGCCGCCGCTTTGTAGACAAGCAACTCTCCCAGCAGGATAGCGTCTATATGGCAGCACTCACGCAGTATCACCGCATCCTCGAGCAGCGCAATGTGCTGCTGAAGAGTCAGCGAGCCGATGACGCCGTCTTAGAGGTCCTTGACCTGCAGCTTGAGCAGGTAAGTCCGCTCCTTTACGAGCGCCGTGAAGCCTTCGTACGTGACTTCATCCCGCTCTTTCAGCAGTACTACACGGCCATCAGCGGTGGGCAGGATAAGGTCAGCCTCGTCTACACCTCAGCGCTTGCCGAGAGCAAAGGACATTGCCTCGAGCTACTGCGCGAAGCACGCCAGCGAGATCGCCTGATGGGCTACACGACAGTGGGCCTGCATAAGGATGACTTGCAGATGCTCCTGGGCGAAGAGCTCATCCGCAAGATCGGAAGTGAGGGGCAAAACAAGACCTTTCTCATCGCCCTGAAGTTTGCTCAATATGCTCTCCTCTCTGCGACCAACCCTGAGCGTCCTCTGCTACTACTTGATGACATCTTCGACAAGCTCGATGCCGAGCGTGTAGAGCGTATCATCCGCCTGGTCGGAGGAAGTGACTTCGGACAGATTTTTATCACGGACACGAACCGCAAGCACCTGGACGAGATCGTCACCAGTTGGGGGGAAGATTACCGCCTTTTCGAGGTCGCTTCGGGGGGAAGTTCATTCTCTTGACTCAAGCGATGAAGCAGAGTAAGACAGTACTTTTAGGGGAAGCCATTGCTTCGCTATGGGATGATGACCCCGATATGTATGAGCAGCTCTTAGTGCATCGCTTGCGGGACTATCTGCCCGAAGCCTTAGGTGCGCTCTATCGCTGGCTGGTAGATGTGCGCTTTGACGAAGGTATTCTCCGGCTGCAGGTCTCTTCGGCAGCGGTGCGACAGGAGTTGGGCTTCCGTCAAGTGGAACTACAGCGACAGCTCAATGCGTGTTTGGGAATCGAATTAGTGCGCGTTATTCAGATTTATTAGTGCGCAGTGTGCGCCTACCCTATTTGTTAGGAGGCTGACCTACTACCGTAGGTCAGCCTTTTTCTTTTGGGTGGTGACTCGCCTGCGTGGATGAAGGAGCCAAGGACTTCTGTCTCTAAGAGTTGTTAGTTCGAAGTATTTGCTCATCTCCGCCTCATCTTTTACCTTTGCCCTCGAGACTTTACGATAAAAAAAGGAGCACTACTCCCAGCTCCGAAGTCGTACCTATAGCTGTAGCCCCACAGTGTGGTATCAGAGTTTCTTCGCATCATTGTCGCTTATACCACTGGTTATAGGCACTCCACTCTATATAAATCCTCCTGTTTAGAATGAAAGAACGCTTGTTTTCTTCCCTTA
>CAKMOP010000063.1 GCA_927910985.1 uncultured Porphyromonas sp.
GGCCACAAGGGCTATGGTCTTGGTCTGCATAGATGCTTATTGGGGTGAAGTCTGGGGGACGTGATGGAGAGTTCCTTCGTCGGTATGCTTGTAGACGATGCGGTGGATCTCACGAGTGATCTGATCGAAGAGCGCAGCGTCAAGGCTCTTCGAGGAGAGAAGAAGGAGGTCTACCCACGGTAGGCCAGTGCTGTAAGGAGGCTGGCGATAGGCAAAGGGCTGAGGAAGGAGTCCGAAGCGTGCGTAGAAGGTAAGTCGTCGCTCCGCCATAGGACTGTAGCCAGCAGGCTCACATTCTAAGACGATGGGCAGCTCATCATCATACTTGTGATGCAGGAGCTCGATGACCTGACTGCCTATACCTTGGCCACGGAGCTCGGGATCGATGACGAGGTACTCGAAGTAGTGGCACGAAGGCAGCTCCCAGCCGATGACCAGACCGATGGCTTCATTGCTGAGGGTGACGAGCCACGAGACGTGCTCGCAGTCGCGTGAGGAGAAGATGTCTTCCCACTGGCGACGCTCTTCGGGCGGAAACGCAGCTTCGTAGATGGGACGTAGGTGGGCAGGAGGTTCTTGCCCCAAGTCAGGATGGAGATCTCCAGTGTAGGCATAGGGGATGCTTAGCGCGAGTAGCGACGTGGATAGCGCAGGAGGATGGATAAGAGGGCACATCCTCCCATGATGAAGGGATAGTAGAGGTGCGGAATGATATCGATCGGCGATACCCCAGCGAGCTTGGAGGCTAAGAGGAGCTGCGCTCCGTAGGGGATGACGCCCTGGACGAAGCAGGAGAAGGTGTCGAGGATACTGGCAGTCTTGCGTGGGTCGAGGTCATACTTCTTCGTGATCTCGCGCGAGACCTTCCCTGTAGTGAGGATGGCGATGGTATTGTTAGCCGTGCAGATATTCGCCACGGAGACGAGGGTTGCGATGGCGAGTTCGGCACCGCGCTTGCCGTTGATCCCCCGTGTGAGGTGACCAAGGAGGTAATCGATACCACCGTTGTAGCGGATGAGCTCCAGCATACCTCCAGCCATCAGCGTCACGATGATGAGCTCGCCCATACCCGTGATGCCGCTACCCAGCGCACCTATCCAGTCCCAGGCTGGTAGCGACCCCGAGCCAAGCCCGACAGCTCCACAGGAGAGGATACCGAGGGTGAGCACGGTGAGTACGTTCACGCCAGCGACGGCAGAGATGAGGACGAGGAGGTAGGGGAGGGTAAGTAGGAAGGAGCCTTCGCTTGAAGGGCGTACGGCTGGTAGCTCCAGACCAACGACGAAGTACAGACCGAGGGCGATGAGGGCAGCAGGGAGGACGATGGCGATGTTGGCACGGAACTTATCCTTCATACTACAGCCCTGTGTGCGTGTCGCTGCAATGGTTGTATCGGAGATGAACGAGAGGTTGTCCCCGAAGAATGCCCCACCCGTGACGACGGCAGCCACGTAGGCATCGGATAGTCCAAGGCTCTCGCCGAGCCCGAGGGCAATGGGAACAAGGGCCACGACCGTGCCGACACTCGTGCCTATGGAGAGGGAGATGAAGCAGGAGGCGAGGAAAAGTCCTGGGAGTAAGAGGGAGGAGGGTAGGAGTGAGAGGATGAGATTGACCGTAGCATCAATCGCTCCCATACTCTTTGCTCCCGTAGCGAAGGCTCCAGCGAGGACGAAGATCCAGATCATCAAGAGGATGTTGGAGTCGGATGCCCCGTGCGAATACTGGCGGATACGCTCCTCGAGTTTGATACCACGTGTGATGGCGACGGCATAGATTGATGCCACAGTAAAGGCCACCGTGATGGGCATCTTGTAGAAGTCACCTGCCCAGATCGAGGTGAGAAGATAGACGGCGAGGAAGACGATGAGGGGGCTCAGCCCGAACCAACCCCAGCGCTTGGGTGAAAATGTAGTGTGGTCTTGCTGCATACAGTGTGGAAATAAAGGGGGCGGATAGTCCGTGCAACTCCCTTGCACAGTGGTGCAAAGGTACGTATTCTATTTCGACTTCCTTAGGGCTAAGTACCAGCCAAATACAGCATGCCCCGCTCCTCGGTCAGAGAGGCGGGGCATGCTGTGGGGGTGCGCTCCGTGTAGAGGAGTGCTAATAGTAAGGGCTTATTGTAGGGCTGCGAAGAGGTCTACGAGCGTCTTCAGCGAGTTCTCCTTCGAGTCAATCTTCAGGCTCATCTTACCATCGAAATTGGTAGCCGTGAAGCTCAGGGACTGGAGGACGTGGAAGGCCTTGGCCTTCTCGCCGATGAACATCTGGAGCAGATCAGAGGTAGGAGCCGTCGTCAGGAGCTTCTTCAGGTCGATGTAGCAGAAGCTGTTGCCCTTCTTGAGCGAGCTGTATTCGCTGTGCTTCGTGAAGTTCTCACCCGACGTCTTGAAGAGCTGTTCTCTACCCATCCCGCCATAGGCCAGATAGGTCACACCGTCTTGGTAGCCGAAGAAGAAGGGATCTTCCGCATTGCGATAGCGGTGCTCACCACCATCCTTGACGTATTTGCCAGAGTGCTCCTTCTCAGCCTGCTGGTAGAGCATATCCACGAGCGTAGCATCCTTCGTCTTGAGGTAGCCTACGAGGCCGAAGTCAGACTGCTCCGCATTGATGTGGGGGAAGGTGAAGGCAATCTCTTCTCCGAGGGTGGGGACGATAGCTTCGATGTCGACGCCTTCCTCCTTGAGCTTCGAGAGTGTTTCCTTGAGGGTAGGGAGCTTGCTGTAGTGCTCGAGGAGCTTCTGTGCGCTGATCGTAGCAGCAGCGGTCATATAGCTATCCTTGGGGAGGTACTTCACGAGGTCATCCTGTACGGACTTGGGAGAGACTTCCTCGGCGAGCTTCTTGAGCTTCTTGAGGATCTCCTTGTCTTCGCTACCATAGGTCATGGTACCCACGACTTCGCCCGTCTCGAAGGAGACGGAGTAGAGCATGTAGCACTTCTTCATATCGATGCCATCGAAGTTGGTGGCATCCGAAAGGCCTACAATGTTCTCAGTCATTGATTTGCCATAGCTGGAGTCCAGGAACTTTGCCATCGAGAGGACACCGCGGATATCGCCCTTCTGGTCCTCGAGGTCACGGAAGGCTGGGGTAGCTACATAGCTCTTGTCCTTGGTCTGGCTGAGGTACTGCTTAGCGAGCTGCTTCGTCTCTTTGATGGTCGACTCGCTGGTGTTGAGGGAGATGAAGGCCTTGTCATTGAAGGCGTAGAGCTTGACATTCCCAGAGACATGGTAGGTAGAGATCGAGGGCTGGTGAGCTGTCGTGTCGCTGGTCTCTTTGATGACGTCGTACTCACTCTCATCATATTCGACATCTTTAGGCTCGGTGGAGTCTTCGTCGATATCAAAGAAAATGCCGTCCTCGGCCTTGAGAGCTGCAACATCCTTGTTGCGGAACTTACGGAGCTTATTCACGCAGGCCTCGAGCTTGCTCTTGTCATCGACACGCAGGAGGTAGCCGAGGCTGACCTTTTCGTTGGAGAAGAGGAAGACGGGGCTTGTGAGGTCGACACCGCTCTTGCTGGGGTTTTGGATGAGCTCCTTGTAGTAGGCTTCGGCCTCCTCGCTGTCGCTCAGCATCTCGGTGAGACGCTTCTGTAGCTCGCCATCCTTACTGTTGGTGACGCCGGCTTTCTTGGCCATAGACTTGATGTCGAAGGAGCATACCGAGAAGGCGTCAGCTGGTAGTGCATTCTTGTACGCATCATCTTTGCTACAGCTCGTCAGGGAGAGGAACAGGACGGATAAGAGGAAGAAGCAGTGTTTGATTTGTCTCATAAGCGTGTGCTTTATTATTTGTTATTACGTGCTTACATGCTACAAATATATGTATAACCCAAAAATGCCGATGCTTCATGGGTGGAATGTGCATTTACTAAGGAGGCACACCCTTCGCCCTCCGTCTTAACGCCTTGCGATTACCGCATGCTGCAAAGTCTCCAGTAGTCTATCTTCCAGAGGAGTAAGAAGGGTGATATCGATGCTTGCGGTAGGGTGGTGTCAACCAATATAGGTTGACGCTACGACCAATATAGGTCTCGGCGTGGAGCAATATAGGTCAATGTGCTGACCTATATTGGTTAGGTCGGTGACCAATATAGGTTCGTACCGCATAGGTATATCTGTGGGGGCTTTCTGCTTGCACAGATTCGCTCGTGGTGCGTGTTAAAGCCCTTAGAAACACTACCTTTGTGATATCAACTATTCGTATATCGGGCTGGTATCCCCTGCTCGTCACCGTCCTCAAGCTAATGAATTGGACTCAACTACTCTCTGACCGCCGCTTAGGGGCTACACGCACCGAGCGCCCTCAGTCGCGAGGCTGGGCGCGAAGCGACTTTGAGCGAGATTATGACCGCTTGGTCTTCTCGCCTGCCTTCCGCCGCCTGCAGAATAAGACGCAGGTCTTTCCCCTGCCAGGGAATATCTTCGTGCACAACCGCCTGACGCATAGCCTCGAGGTGAGTTGCTTGGGTCGTTCGCTGGGGAATATCGTCGGGGAGGTGCTCTCGGAGCGTTATCCTTATGACCGTGAGACGCCCTTCCGCTCAGGGATTAGTGCCATCGTTAGCGCAGCGTGTCTGGCGCACGATATGGGAAATCCTCCCTTCGGGCACAGCGGTGAGCGCGCCATCGGTGCCTACTTCAGCGAAGGGGCAGGGAAGCGCTGGGAGTCCTTCGTTCGTGCTGAGGGTGGTCGCTGGGAGGATTTCCTCTTCTTCGAGGGGAATGCGAATGCCTTCCGCCTCTTGACGCATCAGTTCCGTGGTCGCCGTCCCGGAGGATTTGCCCTGACTTATAGCACGGTGGCGAGTATCGTGAAGTATCCGTACAGCAGTTTACTCTCGGGAGGGAAGAGTAAGTTCGGCTTCTTCGTGACCGAAGAGGAGACGATGCAGGAGGTGGCCGAGGAGTTAGGACTTATTCGTCGCACGACCTCAGCTCTGAGCTATGCACGGCATCCCTTGGTCTACCTCGTGGAGGCAGCGGATGATATCTGCTACCAGATTATGGATATTGAGGACGCTGCAAAGCTCCATATCCTGAGTCGTGAGGAGGCTCAGGACTTGCTCTCGGCGTTCTTCAGTGAGGACGAACTGAGGGAAGTGCAGCAGGGCCTTCGCCTCATCGCTGACCCAACGAGCAGACGGCTTACCTGCGCTCCAAGGTCATCAACCTCTTAGTGGAGGAGGCTGCTGGGATCTTCCTCGATGCGGAGCAATCGCTCCTCTCGGGGACGTTTGAGGGCAGCCTTATTCATCACCTCTCTCCACGCACTAAGGCAGCCTATGAGGCTTGTAGTCAGACGGCCTACGCACGTATCTATCGGGCGCGCGAAGTGGTGGATGTCGAGCTGGCAGGGCATCGTATCTTCACCGCCCTCTTAGACCAGCTGCTCGAGGCGCAGCTTCACCCCGACTACCAGTATAGCCGCACGCTGCTGAGCCGTGTAAGTAGCCAGTATGAGATGGAGCGCCCCACGATGTATGGCCGTATCCAGAGTGCGCTGGACTATATCTCAGGGATGACCGACATCTACGCCCTCGACCTCTATCGCCGCATCACGGGGATGAACCTCCCCGCCGTGTAGCCCTTTCACTCCCTTCGCGCGCGCATACCTATTATATATAGAGCGTAGAGGGGATAATGACTACCTTTGCACCGTCAGCAGACAATCCGCATATATCCCCACGATATCATACATTCATTATGCCTACTAATAAGCTATATCCTCTTACCTTTGAGCCACTCTTGAAGGAAGTAATCTGGGGCGGAAGTGCTATTCGCCCCTTCAAAGGCCTTACCCCTGACGACAAGAAGGTCGGTGAGAGCTGGGAAATCTCCCACGTTGATGACAACTATTCTGTCGTCGCAGCTGGACCACTTGCAGGTAAGAACCTCGACGAACTCATCAAGACCTACGGCGAAGAACTGGTAGGGAAGAGCGTCTTAGAGCGTTTTGGTCAGCGCTTCCCCCTGCTCATCAAGTTCATCGATGCCCGTGACTACCTCTCCATCCAGGTGCACCCCGATGACGAACTCGGGCTCAAGCGCCACAATTCCTTCGGGAAGACCGAGATGTGGTACGTCATCAATGCTACCCCTGGAGCTAAG
>CAKMOP010000064.1 GCA_927910985.1 uncultured Porphyromonas sp.
ACGAACCCCACCTCGTACCTGCGCCTTGTACCTCACCAGGAAGCTCCTACGACGGTATGCTGGGGCGACCGCAACCGCTCGGCTTTGGTACGTGTCCCCCTCGGCTGGAGTGCCGATGTCGATATGTGCAGCCTCATCAATCCCCTCGAACAGCCCAGCAGCAAGCGCTACACCAATAAGCAGACGATTGAGTTCCGCGCCTCAGACGGCTCGGCAAACATCTACCTCCTGCTGGCTGGTATCTGCACGGCAGTGCGTCACGGCTTCGAGATCGACAATGCTGAGCAGCTCGCTAAGGATACCTACGTAGCGGTGAACATCCACAAGGATGAGTTCGCTGGTACGGTGGCTCACCTCGATAGCCTGCCTGCTTCCTGCGTTGCTTCGGCCGAACGTCTGCGTCAGCATCGCACTATCTACGAAGCTCGCGGCGTCTTCGATCCTGTGACCATCGATATGCTCATTCGCAACCTCGAGGCTTATCAGGATGCCGACCTGCGTGCTAAGGCACAGCTGATCCTAAGTTCCTCAAGGAGCTTGTAGATCGCTACTTCTACTGCTAAGCGAGGACTTAGCCTAACCCATTAGCAAAGGACCAGCCCCCGCCACTCCACTCGGAGTGGCGGGGGGCTGTCCTTTGCTGTCGTGTGTGGGGGCGTGCGAGGCCGTTCGCCTTAGAAGCGGGAGCGCATGGCCTCGGCGTTCTTGCTGGCTCGCTTGCCTTTGAGGTGTGCACCGAAGGTATAGGTCAGGCTCGCCGTGAGCATATTACGCATGCCCATGTTGATGACCTCGATGGTATTCCCTTCTGTAGTCATGGTCGTACGTGGGTCGGGTGAAGCGATGTTCTCGATGCCAGCGTTGAGACGAAGGCGCCCATTGAGGAGGCTGTAGTTGAGGCTGACGCTGGAGTAAACCTGGCTGCTTGTACGTCCAGCACCAGAAATCTCGGGAGTCATGTAGGTCAGATAGAAGTTCCCAGTGAAGGTCTTCGTGCGGTTGAAGAAGAGTGTGCCGTTGAGGCTTGCACTATAGGAAAGCCCCTTGTCCGCATTGAGTGGGCGCCCGTTGTAGGCAACGGAGGAGGTAGTGTAGCCGATCTGATGGCTGATGTAGCACTGGAGGAACGAGAGTGAGTGGAAGAAGTAGCTATTCTGCAGCCCGACGTTGTACTTTGTCTCGGCATTGTCGAAGAGATAGCGTACTGCGCTTGTCTGGGGGTTGAGGAGGGCAAGGGCCGTGATGCCGTCCCAGCTGTAGTTAGCGAAGGCCTGGAAGTTCAGCGAGCCATCGAAGGTGTAGCCGAAGGAGAGTGAGCCTTGCTTGGTGGGACGCAGGTCTTCCTTCCCAGAGAGGGTGCTGTACTGGTTCTCATACTGAGGATAGGGGGATAGCAGGCTGAAGTGTGGGCGGTCGAGGCGGATTGTTCCTTCGAGCTCAGAGCGTGACGCTCACTGGGGGTGAAGCCGAGATAGAGCGTGGGGAATAGATTGACGTAGTCTCGTGTCTTGAGGTCAGGCTGTCCCTTCACCTTACCTGCGGTATGGGTGTACTCCATACGCAGCCCCCCACGGAGGTTCCACTTGGCAGAGAATGGATGGGTGATGTCGGTGTAGAGCGCATAGACGTGCTATCAAAGAGGATGGCATCGGTACGTGCGCCGAGATCCGTGTGGGCGAAGTACTCATTGCTATTGTCTGTGCGACTCCGAGGTGCCCTTGGCTCCGAAGGCGAGGATGGTCTGCCCTAAGGGTAGGGTGACGTCCACGTTCGTCAGGTAGGAATGCACTCGCTGTCCCTTGTGTCCCTTGTAGGCAAAGTTGTTATCAGGTGCAGGTGATCCGTCGGCGTGGTAGCCCGTGGAGGCAAAGTGGTCGTCCGAGGAGGTGCGCGACCCTACGTAGTCGGCGTCCCACGAGATTTTGCGTCCTGGGGCTTTAGCGAAGGTCTTTTCGAGGTGGAGGTTGAGTGCGGTGTAGGCTTCGTGTCCGGTCTCTGAGGCTGTTCCCTGTAGGCGGCGCTGTAGGTCGTGGCTACCATCGGGGCGGATGGTGTAGTTGTGCGTCTCGTTCGTGCGGTCTGTCAGCTTCCTTTGGGGAGCATAGGTGGCGGTGAAGCCTACTGTAAGTTCGGGGTTAATCGTGTAGTCAAGGCCGCCTCTGATATTGAGGCTACGTGCCTTATACTCGAAGGGGGAGGTGCTGGCTGAATAGAGCTGGGTCGAGGGGGCGGTACGGTAGGTATCGAAGCTCCCGACGACGTTCGGGTGGGAGCCGTCGAGGTTGAGTGAAGCGGATATACGACCCTGCTTGTAGTTGAGCCCTGTCGAGAGGCTGGGGCTGATACGGCCCTTGTAGAGCATGGCATTAGCCGAGATGTTCCCACCGAAGTAGTCGTTCCGAGCCTTCTTCATCACGATGTTCAGCACACCAGCATTGCCCTCCGCCTCATACTTGGCTGGTGGGGTGGTGAGGACTTGTACCTCAGCGATGTCGGACTGGTTGTAGGAGCGCAGTAGACCCGTGAGGGCTTTGCCCGAGAGGCGTACACGCTTGTCGTTGATGAGCACGATTGCCTTACCACGACCGATGATGGAGATACCTTCGTCGGAGACGCTGAGCCCCGGGGTGCGCTTGAGGACATCGAGGGCATTCTGCGCACCAGCGCTGATTTGCTGAGCATCAAAGACGAGGCGGTCAGCCTGACGGATGATGATGGGACGGCGACCACGCACCTCAACGCTGCGGAGCTCCTGCGTCTCTTCGCTGAGAAGAACTTCGCCGAGGTCCAGGCCTGTGGCGGGGAGGGTGATGGTCTTGTGCTGTCCTTGGTAGCCGAAGGCGCGGAACTCGAGGAGGTAGTTGCCTGCTGGAGCTGTGAGGGAGAAGGTGCCGAGGGAGTCGGTCACAGCCCCCGTGACGAGGGTGCTGTCGGGAAGTCGGCGTAGGAGCGCATTGCCCATATCGATGGCTTTGCGGTCGCTTGTGCGTAGGAGTGTGCCACGGAGGCGTGCGTCGGTGGGGCTTTGTGCCCAGAGACTTCCTGCACCTAATGCCGAG
>CAKMOP010000065.1 GCA_927910985.1 uncultured Porphyromonas sp.
GGGCGGCGTAGAGGGCATCCGCCTCGGCATAGTCCGTCGGGGTCGCCCGCAGTGCCGTCTCGATCTCGGGCTCAGTGAGGGGGCGAAGGCGAAGGGTCTGCATGCGACTGCGCAGCGTCTGAAGGACGGACGGCTCGTCCATCGTGACCATGAGGATAATAGTGCGCTCGGGCGGCTCTTCGACGAGTTTGAGGAGCTTGTTGCCCAAGGCCTCCTGCATGCGCTCGGGCAGCCAGATGATGAGGATGCGGTAGCCACGCCCCGAGGTCTGATAGCCCATCATGCGCTGCAGGGGCTCACCTTCGCGTGCGAAGATCGATGCTTTCTTCCCATCTCCCCCGAGAAGACTGATCCACTCGTCATAGTAGGCATAAGCACCCTGCTGAATGAAGCGGCGCCAGTCCTCGATATGGTCTTCGCAGAGGTTCTTCCCCGAAGCGTTGACGATGGGATAGAGGAAGGAGAGGTCGGGATCCCCCACTTCGTCATAGCGACGGCAGGAGGGACAATGCCCACAGGCGTCCCATTCCCCACGGTCGGTGCAGTTGAGGTAGCGGGCATAGGCGTAAGCCAAGCCCAGTGCGCCCTCGCCATCACGCCCCGTGAAGAGCTGCGCGTGAGGGACAAGCCCCTGACGAGCCGTCGTGAGGAGCTGTGCCTTGAGGCTATCGTGACCGACAATATCGCTGAAGTACATAGGCTAAGGGATGTAGATGGATGGGAAGGGCTATCAGTGCCAAGCACGGACGGCAGTAGCGAAGGCTACCAGGTAAGCACGTCCATGCTGGCTAATCATACTCTCGGGATGGAACTGCACTGACCAAATGGGATCCATGCGGTGGCGCATCGCCATCAGCACCCGCCCTTCTCCATCCTCAAAGCAATAAGCTGTCGGGGTGAGACAGGCAGGTAACGTTCCCTCGTCCACAACCCAGCTATGGTAGCGTCCGATACGACTTCCCGTGGGTATGGCACCCATAAGGGCGTCTGTAGAATCTACGACCTCAAGAGAGGAGGTGTGCCCGTGTCGGGGAGCTGGGAGGTTGCTTGAGGTGCGCCCCGTAATACTCGGCCAAGGCTTGATGTCCCAAGCAGATCCCTAAGATAGGTATGCGGCCAGCCTCTTTCTTCAAAAGCTCTTGCATCCGTGGATACTCGTTAGGGACGCCTGGTCCTGGGGAGAGGATAACTCCATCGTGCTGAGGGAGGGTCGAAAGGTCGAGTTCACTCTCGGGGATGACCTCGAAGGTAAGCTCGGGTATCGAGCGCAAGAGCTCCACGACATTGTAGACGAAGGAGTCGCGATGATCGATGACTAAGAGATGCAGTGGACGAGGCATCGTATATGACATTAAGCTTAATCCCCTTGACTTAAATGAAATAACTTACCCCGTGACAAGCGATACCACACTGTCACTCGTGGACGAAGGAAGCGCCAAGCTCCGAGAGCAAACATCTTGATTTCCTTCATCGGCAACGTGTAGTTATTGGGGAACATACCGCATGCAAATGTAGTGATTAATAGTCGTAGAGATATGCTATAACTCTGGATAAGGATAGATGAGCTGCATCAACCTTGCTCGGAGAAGATGAATCTTATGAAATAGAAGCAGAAACCTATATTGCTCAGCGGGAAAAGCTATATTGGTCGACGGCGAAAGCTATATTGGTCAGAGAGTCAAGCTATATAGGTTCAGCCGCCGTCCTCCTGAGGAGAATTTCTCGAACCCGCGACAGCTCACCCCAACGATCTCGAAGCCCCTTCGCTCACCACAAGAAAAGAGCAGCTTATCAGCAAAAGAAAAGCCATCCGAAGTGCTGGTAATTCCATATCTTTGCGCCCGTCTCCTACAGACTTTTCACTTCATACAACAAGCGTATGGAGCTGCGCATCAAGCGTCCAGTTCCTCCTCTCCCATTCGCTCAGCTCCGGACATCACCCTATTGCCTATAGCTCTACGCTTCGATAAGGCGCTGGTACTGCAAGCCCATCCTGAGGAGATCCGTCCACGCTCAGAGACAACATTCCTCCCCTACCCTCTGTTAGGATAAAGGGATATATACCTCACAAACGACCAACGAACGGTTAGACAACACCTATGACAAAGAAGATCATCGTGGCCATCGACGGCTACAGCTCCTGTGGCAAAAGCTCTATGGCGCGGACTCTGGCACGCGCAGTCGATTACATCTATGTCGATACGGGCGCTATGTATCGAGGAGTCACCCTCTATGCCCTACGCCACGGCTTCATCCGCGAAGGTGTCATCCAAGAGGCCGAACTGCGAGCCGCCCTCAGCGACGTATCTCTGAGCTTCCACTCCAGCCACGAAGGGGCTACCCCTGAGCTGCATCTCAATGGTGAGAATGTCGAGAAAGAGATCCGTACGATGGAAGTCGCCTCCTTTGTCAGCCCCATCGCAGCCCTCGGCTTCGTGCGCGAATATCTGACCGCTCAGCAGCAAGCCTTCGGTGCCGAAGGGGGCATCGTGATGGATGGACGTGACATAGGTACCGCCGTCTTCCCTCAGGCCGAACTCAAGGTCTTCGTCACTGCTGATCCCGAGATACGTGCAGGACGACGTCTGGCCGAACTTCGCAGTAAGGGAGATGAGAAGAGCACCCTCGAAGAGGTCTTGGAGAACCTCCGTCAGCGTGACTACATCGACACCCACCGTGAGGTAGCTCCCCTGCGCCAAGCCGAAGATGCACGCATCCTCGACAATTCGCACCTGACACTCGAGGAGCAGGATGCACTCCTACGCTCCTACTTCGAGGAAGCCCTTGCCCAAGCATAAGGCGACCCTCCCCTATTCTTCCTTATCCCCTGATATGTTCCCCATAATCGAAATAGACCAGCAGTCAGGCTTTTGCTTTGGCGTCATCAATGCCGTCAAGCACGCCGAAGAAGAGCTCAAGAAAGACGACAAAGAGCTCTACTGCCTGGGAGACATCGTACACAATAACCAAGAGGTCGACCGCCTGCAAGCCAAGGGTATGCAGACCATCGACTACGAAGCCTTTAAGAAGCTCGAGGGAAAGCGCGTCCTCTTCCGTGCCCACGGCGAAGCCCCTGCCATTTATCAGATGGCACGCGAGCGAAATATCGAGCTCGTCGATGCCACTTGTCCGGTGGTGCTTGCCCTACAGAAAAAGGTGCGCCGCAAGTTCGCAGAGCTACATCCTGTCGGGGGACAAATAGTCATCTACGGCAAGAAGGGCACGCCGAGGTCAATGGCCTCGTCGGACAGACCGAAGGGAAAGCAATCATCGTGCAGACCCCTGAGGACATCGAGCAGATCGACTTCACGCGTCCGATAGCACTCTTCTCGCAGACTACTCAGTCTCTGACAGGCTTCCACGAGCTCATCGACACGCTCCGTAGCCGTATGATCGGAGATGCGCGCTTTGACTTCCAGGACTCGATTTGCCGTCAAGTCTCTAACCGTATGCCTCACATCCAGGAGTTCTCCTCGCAGCACGAGCTGACCATCTTCGTTGCAGGTGGCAAGAGTTCCAACGGCAAGGTGCTGTTCAGCTACTGCCAGAAGGGCAACGAGCGAAGTATCTTCGTCTCCTCACCCGATGAGATTACTCCTGAGATGCTTGCCCCCCTACCCAAAAGCATCGGTATCTGCGGTGCCACTTCCACCCCCTATGTGGCAGATGGAGCAAGTCGCCAGCCGTGTCCGTAAGCTCCTTGGGATGCCCGAGCCCGAAGCGATTGACCAGTAATGAGCATCGACAGCGAGCGACTCGAGGAGTATATCCTCCGTCACACGACACCTGAGAGTCCTCACCGCCAGCGACTATGGAGGGAGGCTAACGTGCGTCTACTACGTGCACGTATGCTTTCGGGGCATCTGCAAGGCAATCTCCTTCAGATGCTCTGCCGGATCTCGGGTGCGCAGAAGGTACTGGAGCTCGGCACCTATACGGGCTATGCGGCTCACTGCTTAGCAGAGGCCGTAGGCGATGGGGGCGAAGTACATACCATCGAGTCGGATGACGAGATGGAAGACTTCATCCACGGAGTCCTCGACGGAACCCCCTACGCCCATCGCGTACATCTCTACCTCGGAGACGCACTCACCCTGCTCCCCGAACTCCTGAAGCAACACAGCTTTGACCTTGTCTACATTGATGCGAACAAGCGTGAATACATCGATTACTACGAGCTAATCCTTCCTCACCTACCCTCTGGAGCCCTCATCTTAGCGGACAATACCCTCTGGGACGGAAAGGTCATCGAAGAGCCGACACCCACAGACCAGCAGACGCAGACTATCCTTGCCTTCAACGAGCACGTGCAGCAAGATCCTCGTGTCGAGAACTTGATCCTCCCCCTACGTGATGGGCTGAGCCTCATCCGAAAGCTATAGACTCTCCCTACAAAGCAATACAGCACCGCCCTATGATGCCATCTGCATCATAGGGCGGTGCTGTATATCGAGTATATAGAAGAGCTACAAAGCTCCAGTCATACGCAAGATACGAGTGACTTGGACAGCCATCATCAAGGTGATGGGAATGGAAACCCAAAGAGCTATGACCAAGAGAAGCATCCCCTCACGATAAATCGCCTGTGTCGCACGATAGCCCGTGGCTAGGAGCCGACTACGCAGGTAGAGATACAGACGATAGCCACCATAGCCTACCCCAAGACCTACCAAGATTCCCACAAGACAGTCCGACAAAAAGTGCGCTGCGATATACATACGACTATAGATGACCCAGGCGACCAAGAGTGAGAGGACGGCTGTGAAGCGTCTATCCTTAAAGGTCAAGCACAAGAGCGTCGCCACCGCCGTATAGTTCGCCGAGTGTCCCGAGAAGAAGCCATAGGGCTTCCCATGATAACCATAGACATAGTGCAGGCTCTCCTGAAGCCACGGTGTATGTGTGGGACGCAGGCGCGCGAAGAAGGGCTTAGCTACCCACGAGCTCAAGAAGTCTCCCACTGCGACACATAGCCCCACCATCAGTAAGAGCAGAAGCACTTCACTCTTAGGACGGCGATAGAACAAGAAGAGCAGAAGAGCTATCGCAGGGAACGTCCACGCCCCGACATTAGAGATCAGGTACATCGCGGCATCCAAGAAGGGACTATGTGCCCCATTGATGGCCTGCAGTAGAGCGACCTCACCAGGAAGAAAAGGAGGGGTCATAAGCCGAGTGATTAAGGACGGATAATGGACTCAATCGCCTCAGAAGCGATCCACCCCTCTGTACCATCCCCAAGGAGAACTGCTGATACTCACCTACGGGTGCACCTATCAGGCGAAGGCGTGTCCCTTCGTGGAGCTGCGTCTTAATACCAGCTCGTCCACTCGGAGAGGTATAGATATTCACCTCGGGCTGGATGATGACAGCCTTCTCAGCTGCTGAATGCATCGCATAAACCCAATGTAGTATGAGGGCTCCAACAAAGAGGGTCAGGAGTAGGCTCACCAAGCCCGTATAGAAGGTCACACGCTTCCTGCGCGGTGTCTGTCCCAAGGCAAAGGCTACGCAAGAGCCTATCACCAAAGCGAAGAACACCAGAGATAGGGATAAAAGGACTGGCAGAGGCAAGGCATAGGCAAGCTTAGCTCCGGTGAGTGTAAACCAACTCTCCGCATCTGGGAGCTTGTCAACGGTCTTCTTCATCAAGACCGTACGCGCCGTGGCAATAGCTTCATCTCGCGGATCTAAGAGCGTAGCTCGCTCATAGTTGAGGACAGCGTGCCCGAGGTCACCGAGCATATAATAGCAGTTACCGAGGTTGGCATAGCGTGTCGCGCTCTCACCCGAAGCCTCGATTTGCTGCTCCAGCGCCGCAGCAGCTTCACGATATTGTCGCGCTGTGAAGAGGCTATCAACCGTATGCTCCGTAGCTCCCAGGCCAAGCACGGAAGACAAACACAGGCAAGCAAAAAGAATCGTACGCATCATAATAGATAGGCTAAAGCTTGTGGGTATCGATGGCACTGATGACCTCCGCTGTCGTATCATACAGAGCCTGCATATCCCCCTCCTTAGCAGGGGCATAACGAGCGAACTCGACCTCGTCAATGACGCTGGTCAGGCGAGCGATGGTCTCTTCATCCAGGCCACGCGAACGTAAGAGCTCGGAGACCGAAGCTCGACTGAGCTCTGAGCCCGGCAGACGGAGCTTATCACCAAGATAGCCCCAGAGGGCACGCAAAGTCTCTTCGTAGAAAGCTTCACGCGCACCTGCCTCCAAGAGCTTACGTGCTGTACGAAGACGCTTCGTAGCTACACTATTAGCTCTCGAAGCCTTATACCCTAAGCTGTCGGCACGCAGTCCTCGCTCACGAGCTATGAGAAGGTAGGCGGTGAGCCCAAGGAGCGCCAGGAGGGGAAAGAGCAGGAGATAGCTCCAGCTCTGTGCCCATTGTAGTCCTGCCGGAGCACCCATTGTTCCTTCGGCATAGAGCTGGCGCAGGAGTTGCTCCTGCTGACGCAGGCTACTGCGATCATCAGAAGCCGTCTCACGCCCTTGAGCTATCTGGAGCGAGAAGGCCTGAGAGTGAAGCGTCTCATAGCGACCAAGATGTGGATCAAAGTACGAGAAGGTCAGTGCGGGGATCGTCACCGCCCCCGTATGACGTGGTATAGCGAAATATTCGATGATCTTCTTTCCATAGACTTCAGTTGCGGAGATCTTCTCTTCATAGGTCTCCTTAGGGTCGTAGACCTCGAAGTCTTGAGGGAACGAAATAGTAGGGCTGGTGACCTGCTTGAGGTTGCCAGTGCCCTCGAGGGTCAAGCGTATGGTCAGAGATTCATTCGTCTTGGGGGTCTTGGAGAGTAATTCAGCACGCATACGAAACGAGCCTACAGCCCCCGAGAAGTCAGCAGGTTTACCCTCAGTCGGAAGCGGACGGACTTGTATGGTCACAGGAGCCGAACGCACCTCACGGTCTCCCATCATCGACGAGCCAAAGAAGGGATCATCATCAGCTTGAGCAATAGGCACACGGAGCCCAATCTTAGAGGGTGGAATCGTTAGCGTCCCACTTCTCTGAGCGAAAAGAACTTCACTAAGGATATCGACCGTGCGGTAGTTGCGACCTTGATAGGTCTCTAATTGGAGCTGACGGCGACCATCATCGGCTTGCTTCTCGGAGAGGAAGCCATCATACTGAGGGGCTTCATAAGAGTTGATTTCGAACTCTGTCGTCGCATAGAGCTTGTAGCGTATGGGAAAGGCTTGCTTCTCATACACGACTGTAGCACTCGGCAGAGCGCGGAAGAAATAAGTGCCAGAGACAGAAGTCGTAGCTGCACCTTGGGAGCGTGCGGATGGGGCATTCTTATCGGGAGGCAAGACACGCACCGTAGCACCGTGTACCGTCACACGCTTTCCCCCGAGGAGAGCTGTGACAGCTGGGATAGAGATATTCCCTGTATGCTCGGCCAAGAGCGTAAAGGTCAAGCTCACCGAAGAGGTAGAGCTACTACGTCCATTGATATTCTGGTAGCTACTCATCTGCTGGCGTGCTGGGCCATAGAGCACCTGAAGACCTGCGGCCTTTGGCTCAGTCACACGCTCAAAGTCTTCACTACCCGAATAAGTGTAACTCAGCTGGAAAGGTGTCCCTTGGACGACTGTCTGAGGCACCTCCACACGTATGGTTTGTGCTCCAAGGGAGAGTGGAAGGAGTAGTGCAAGAAGTAGGAGCAAGGTACGTCCTACGAAAGCTATTGGCTTCATCAAGCTTACCATCTCTTCTTATTCTTATTACTATTCTGCTGCTGACGCTCTCGCTGCTGTTGCTCTACACGACGACGCGTCTTGTCGTCATCGGTGCGGAAGGAGCGAAGGATCTGCTCAGCTTGTTCCTTAGACAGTTCGCCCGAACGCTGCTCATTCGGCTGCCCTTGCTTATCCTTATTCTGCTGGGGCTTTTGGTCAGGCTTATTCTTATCCTGCGATGGATCCTGCTTCGGGTCTTGCTTCTGCTGCTGGTTATCCTTGTTCTTATCCTTATTGGTCTTGCTTCTGCTGCTGGTTATCCTTGTTCTTA
>CAKMOP010000066.1 GCA_927910985.1 uncultured Porphyromonas sp.
CCCCTATATAAAAGTGATCCCCTGAGGCGTCGGAGAGCCGACCTGCCTCAGGGGATATTTGTGGATAATAGGAGTACAAGCTACTCCAGCGATGAAGGGGGTAAATACAGTCCCTTCTCACGGAAGATACGTACGTCTTCCTCGGGGAGCTCGAGGTCCTCTATCGGTACGCACTCATAGCGGTCATTGAGGTAGAAGCGCTGCCCACCGCGGAAGTGCGCATTGACTACCGACAAGTCATCACGCCTGTAAGAGGTGCGTACACCTGCCAACTCGAGCAGCGTGTGGAAGACCGAATTAGAGGAAATAGGCTTCCCGCTATTCGCCTTCCCTGCAGCGAAGAGCTTCGGATGAACTTCCCTCCATCGCTTATCCGACCAGATGAGCAGCGGCACGTGCAGCTGGTAGTACGACACATCAGGCGAAGAGTGTAGGAAACGCTCCCGCTCATCGTCATATACATCCTCACCATGGTCCGATATGTAGAGCAGCGAAGCAGGACGGTCTCCCCCCTCAAGTAGACGTATCACCGAGGAGACGAACTTATCCGTCTGACGCACGGCATTGTCGTAGGCATTGCGGAGATTCAGGCTATCTCGCTCCGAGCCCGAATAGTGCCCCTTCACGGGGAAGAACGCCTCTTCCTTCGGGTATCGGTCTCGGTAGCTGAAGTGACTGCCATAGGTGTGCAGCACCACCAGGAGCTTCGGATGCTCACTCGCCAAGAGTCGCTGCAGGTAGGGAAGCATATCGCTGTCGTAGAGGCGGCGCTTCTTACGGCGAAGCTCCTTGCGTATCGGATGATGCTCATCGCCCTGCATTGCGAAGAAGTCTACGTAGCTGTGATTACCTGGCTGATTGGAGATGAAGGCGGTATAGAAGCCCGCTTCACGGAAGGCAGTAAGGAGCCCTTCTACCCGAGGCAGCTGCGCGGCCGAAGCAGCATCAGCAGGCGAGAGAAGGATGGGCACGCTCTTATAGGTCGTATTCGACTGCGTCAGCACATCGGAGAAGGCGATTAGCCCTCCTGTGCGTCGTAGCGAATCCAACTGTGGAGTCGTCTCACGCGGATAGCCATAGAGGCTCCAGCTGTGGGCGCGCGAAGTCTCCCCGATGACCAGAACATACACCTCCCGCTCATCCTTCGCTCGGTCCGAAGTCGCTCCATAGCAGAAGTCCTGGCTGGTGCGGTCGTAGTGGAGCACCTCATAGAGCTTCGTCGTAGCTAAGTACATATTGTAGAAGACGCTCATCGGGTAGACTTCCGCCCGCAGATGCACGTAGGGGAAGCGGCGCTTTGCCCCCATATAAATAGGCAAGGCTATGAGCAGAAGTAGTATAGATACAAGGGCGGTACGACGACGAAAGCGCGAGGTGAGCCCTCCCCTACTTCGTGCCGAGATGGTCGCCACGACAAAGGTCAAGACATAGAAGCCCAAGCTCCCGATAATCGGCCAAAGGATGTTAGAGAGCAGTTCGCCCGCCTCATCCGGCTCAGAGGTGAAGAGGTTGAGGAGCATGTCCACCGCCACGACCGACCCGCTGAAGATGGTCAAGAGCACCAGCTGGAAGGCGTGGAGCAAGACCAGCACGAAGAGACTCCAGTAGATGCGCCCAGGACGCTTGGCAGCGAGCAGCAGGAGCATATAGATGGGGAGCATCACCAGCACGCTCAGCACGCGCCCCACAGCGACCTGCTGCATCACGACCGAGAGCACGACATTCGGCAGAAGAAGTGCTACCGTCAGGAACCAGTAATAATGTCGCTGGTCAATACGGCTCTTCCAAGCCTTGAGCCAATCCCATATACGCATAGAGTGAAATCGAATGGATAGTAACAGCTGAGAGATAAGTTCGGTCACACGACCCTACTCGTGGTGATAAGGTTCGCCCCTGAGGATGGTCTGCGCACGATAGAGTTGCTCCACGGCGAAGAGGCGCACCATCTGATGGGAGAAGGTCATCTGACTCAGCGACACACGGTCATCAGCACGCTTATAGACCTCCTCAGAGAAGCCGTAAGGACCTCCTATGACGAAGACCAAGCGCCGTGTCCCCGAGACCATCACACGCTCGATATACGCGGCGAAAGCGGTGCTGGAGAACTCCCGTCCACGTTCGTCGAAGAGCACTACCCTATCCGAGGTATTTATCTGGCGAAGAATCTCCGCACCCCTCCATCTGCTTCTGCAGCTCGGGGGTGAGCTTGCTCGAGCGGCGTATGTCGGGGATGATCTGCAGGCTGAAGGGCAGGTAATGCCCTAAGCGATCTGCATAGAGCTTCGTCAGCTCTTCGATGGCGCGGCTATCGGTCTTGCCTACGGCTAAGAGAAGGAGGTGCATCGGAGGAGAGGTAAAGGATAGATGAGCGAGAAGAAGGAAGACGATACACGACAGACCCATTAGGCTTCGCTACCCGCAGCGCATACTGCAGGGACGAAGGCTAATGGGTCTGGTATCTACGGGCGGTAGGCTACCACCAGCAGTGTTAGAAGGGCAGGTCGTCAGCAGCGCCGACAGAGCCAGCAGGAGCCGCGGGTGCTGCAGGAGCAGGAGGGGCAGGCACACCAGAAGCGACAGGAGCACCAGGAGCCGAAGGCTGAGGAGCACTGTAAGCTGCGGGAGCAGGAGCAGCGACACCTGGGAGCTGAATACCCTGTACCACGTTCCAAGCACGTACATCGGTGTACCAACGACCATTGAACTCGCGGCTCTCTACGTCGATAGATACCGTTACTTCTTGTCCTACCTGCAGGGGAAACTTGTTCACATTATCCCCGAATAGGTTGAAGCATACCTTACGTGGGTACTGCGTGCCGAGGGTTTCGAGGATATATTCTTGCTTCTGCCAAGGATTACCAGCCTTACTGGTGCCACTCTGCAGGGGGAGGACTTGGACGATTTTACCGATTAGTTCCATAGGGAGTATCTTTATCTATAATGATGATTTATTGCGTTTAGCGGGGGCGGAAGCCGATGATGTGGCGCACCTCATCGATGGTCTTCGCAGCGGACTCACGTGCCTTCTCAGCGCCGATACGAGCGACACGAGCGAGCAGCTCCTTATCGCCCTGGATGTCAAGGATACGTTCACGAATCGGAGCGCAGAAGGCGTTGATGTCGGCAGCGAGCTGCTTCTTCATATCTCCGTAGCGGATGGCGCACTCGTTGTAGAGTCCATCGAAGTGCTGATAGACTTCGGGCGTGGAGACAATCTCCATCAGCGTGAAGAGGTTCTGAATAGGCTCAGGCTTCTCACTGTTGGGCTCGGTAGGACCAGCGTCCGTGACGGCGCGCATCACCTTCTTGGAGATGGTCTTCTCGTCGTCGATGAGGTAGATGGCATTGCCTTCGCGCTTGCCCATCTTCCCCGAGCCATCGAGGCCAGGCACCTTGAGTGCGCGCTCGCCAAGGGAGAACGACTGGGGTTCGGTGAAGAAGTCCACGCCGTAGATGGTGTTGAAGCGGCGGGCGAACTTACGCGCCATCTCCATATTCTGCTCCTGGTCCTTCCCCACGGGCACCTTGACAGCCTTATGCATCAGGATGTCGGCGGCCATCAGGGAGGGGTAAGTGAGTAGCCCTGCATTGACGTTGTCGGGCTGCTGGCGTGCCTTGTCCTTGAAGGAGGTCGTACGCTCCAGCTCCCCGAGGTAAGCGTTCATATTGAGATAGAGGTAGAGCTCGAGCACCTCACGCACATCGCTCTGCACGTAGATGGTTGCCTTCTCGGGGTCAATACCGCACGCTAAGTATTCGGCGAGGATGGTATTGGTGCTCCGGATGATATCATCGGGATGCGGATGGGTCGTCAGCGAATGCCAGTCAGCAATGAAGAAATAGCAGTTATACTCATGCTGCATCTGGGTGAAGGCACGTACAGCACCGAAGTAATTACCTAAGTGAAGGTTACCTGTGGGGCGAATCCCGCTGACTACTGTTTGCATCGTATGAATAGCTCTAATCTATAAAGTGGTCTTATATAGCTTACGAAGATAGCTAATAATTCACAATCCTCCGTAAAAATGAAGTCGAACAAAGGCACAGCAGAGCCTCCTTCGCTAACTCCTTCTCGCTCCGCACTTCGTCCACTATAGATAAGGGTAAAAAGCTATATAGCTCGTCGGTGTGAGCTATATAGCTGGACACACGGAGCTATATAGGTCAGCCCATCGACCTATATAGGTTCATCCTCCCCCACCCTGTCTCGTGGAAAGACGCTGATACAAGACGGGCTGTGCGGAAGAGCTACTTCAGTGGCGTGAGCGAACGAGCTATAGTGGTAGAGATAAGTAGTGCGTAGTGGTTATTCCTTGTCCTTAGGGACGGCTTCGGCGATTCATGTAGTAGGTAAGGAAGAAGTTCTGCCAAGCGATGTAGCCTGCTATGCCTGGGGCAACGAGCGGATGCATGAAGGAGATGCAGAGCCAGAGCGTCAGGGCGGTGTTCTTCTGCCCCATCGACTGACGGCACGCTACCTCATCGACCCCGATGCGCCGTGCTAAGTAGCTGCCAAGCGTGAATTGGATGGCGCAAGCAAGTAAGCCCACAGCGAAGGAACCCACGAGCAGTCCTATCTGCTCCGTCCCCTCCTTTGCGACGAAGGAGACCCCTTTGCCCAAGATGAAGATGAGCGAAGAGAGCCACAGCAGGTAGGTGAGCTTCTTCGGTGGATGTGGCGTCTTCCCCATCGCCTTCATCCCCCCACGCACCAGCCACGCCAAGGAGATAGGCAGCATCACCATACGGATAACTAAGAGGGCTATCTGCCCCGAGAGCGTCCAGAAAGGGAGCTGACTGTGGGCATCTAACAGCGGCAGGAGGAAGGGTGCTAAGAGGCAAATCAAGCCGTGGGTGACGATGGTATAGCCCGTAGCAAAGCCCGTATCCCCATCCATCAGGCTCGTCATCGCTCCGGCAGCCGCAGCCGCAGGCGCGAGGAAGCACATAAAAAGGCTGGTGGCAAGCAGCACATTCCACCTCGAGAGGACGAAGTACAGCACCGCCCCTATCCCTAATTGGAGTACCAGCAGCAGGAAGTGCTTCGCCCTCGGTGCGGCTGCCCGTGGCGACATATTGAGCACGGAGAAGAAGAGCATCGACGAGATAATCCACGGCACTACCCCACCAAAAGGCGCCGTGACCCGCCACGACACGATTCCTAAGGCGATGAAGAAGAGCGGAGCAAAGCCCTTGAGTCGGCTCCAGTGCAGCCCAAGCATAGCTGAGAGGTCTTATAGGATGAGTGCAGGGTCAGCGACGACACGCTCCACGGCAGCACGTATGGAGCGCAGCCCGAAGGCTTCGGGACGGAGCTCCTTCGGCTCCACGAGAACCAGTTCCCCTGCATCATCCATTGCCTTCGCCCCCTCGAAGCTCTTCACACGTGTCAGATAGAATAGGTCGGCCGTATAGACATCAATGCCCGAATAAGGATAAACATTGGGGATGGAGAAGAGGAGACGCACCTCCGTGGCTTCGAGTCCCGTCTCTTCCCTCAGTTCGCGACGCACGGCTTCCTCCACGGTCTCTTCGGGGTCAACAAAGCCCCCAGGAAGGTCGAGCGTCCCCTTCTCCGGCTCTCGGGCACGGCGCACCGTGAGGAGCTGCCCCGCCTCATCGAGGACGAAGCAGGCGACGGCAGAGGCGACATTGTGGAAGTAAGTGAGGTCACAGCTCGGGCAATGGATGGCACGGCCGTGTACGTGCTCCAGCCCCTGCTGCCCACAGCGAGGGCAGTAGCTGAAGGAGGATAGCGGATGGGAAATCATCGAGTAAGCAGGATAAGTAAATGGGTAGGGAGGAAAGACAACAGACGAGCGCGGTAAGTCACCGGCTCGTCTGTCGTCATTGATGGGATAGGAAGGCTTAGATCTCCTTAGCTTCCCAGCCGAGGGCGCTGGCACCGAGGACGGCAGCATCGCTCTCCTTGAGCTGCGAGACGAGGAGCTTGGTCTTCCCTTCGTAGATCTTGAGGATGTTCTTCTCCATATGGTGACGGATGGGGTTCATCAGGAGGTCACCAGCCTTCGTCAGACCACCGAAGAAGATGATGGCTTCAGGGGAGGAGAAGGTCACGAAGTCCGCACAAGCTTCGCCAAGGATAGCACCGGTAGACTCAAAGATTTCGAGCGCCAGGGAGTCACCAATAGAGGCTGCATCGAAGACATCCTTACTGGTGATCGTGTCGATATCCAGCGAACGGAGCTTACTGTCATCCGAGCGGATGGTGAGGTATTCGCGTGCCGTGCGTGCGACACCTGTAGCGGAAGTGTAGGTCTCAAGACAGCCCTGACGACCGCAGCCGCACATACGGCCATTGCGGCGGACGATCATATGACCTAATTCACCAGCGAAGCCATCGTGTCCGTAGACGAGCTGACCGCCGACGACAATACCGCTACCGACCCCTGTACCGAGGGTGATGACAATGAAGTCCTTCATACCGCGCGCAGCACCGTAGGTCATCTCACCGATAGCAGCAGCATTGGCGTCATTGGTGAGGGCTACAGGAATGCCGATACGATCTTGGATCATCTGAGCCAAGGGGATCTTACCCTTCCAAGGGAGGTTAGGGGCGAACTCGATAGAGCCGTTGAAGTAGTTCCCATTAGGAGCGCCGACACCGATACCGCGGATTTTCTCCTTGCCACCGACCTGCTCGATGAGCATATTGAGTCCCGTGACCAGGTCATTGAGGTAGAGCTCAATATCATTGTGTGTTGCGGTCTTGATCGAAGCGTTAACGACGACATTACCACGGGCATCGACGACACCGAAGACAGTGTTCGTTCCACCGAGGTCTACACCTATTACGTAGGGCTTTTCCATTGAGTTGTGATTGAGTACTGTAAGTGAGTTATTCTTCTTATATAAGCAAAGATAAGCGTTTTCCTTGAGCAATTGCTTGCGTGGCAACTCCTTGGGCAGTGAAGACCTCCCGAAGAGGAGCGGAATAGCAGCGGAGGTCTCCCCGCCGTAGTTCCACTTTCGTCCTCCTCATCTTCCTCGCTCCACTTATCCCCACGCCTTAATATAAGTGTAATAGATAGAGAAAAAGATAATCTCTCTCTTTATCTCCTATTGTTATTATAGTCAGTGGAAGAGTGGGTAAGCCCTGAGGAAGGTAGATGAAGGAAAGAAGCTCTTCCACGGACTTATCCGAAGGCTTTCCGTCCTCTACCCACAGACTATGCACGGGGCAAATGCTACGTATATAGGCTCTTTGCTGGGTATTCGAGGGGAAGCATCCACACCTCGGGGGAAAAGGAAGGACTCTGGGAAGCTGAGCACACTGTGTATGGAGGTGGGATAAAGGAGCGAGTTATCTACACCTCACTCGAGCGGTGGGAGGGGGCTATGGAGGGGAAGAAGAGGGGTGGGGATGAGTGCAGGATTTATCCCACGGATACCCACTGCTTGTCCCCAGAGGGTGGGAGGGGGAAGGCGTGCTCTTTAGCGTCGAGCGAGCAGGTGCGTGCGGATGGCTCGGGCGGCACGTGGGCGCTGGGCTCATCACCCATCTGCTGCTGTAGCTCGGTGAGGGCTTGTATTTGCTGCGTACGCTGGGGGCTCTCTGTGGGAAGGAGCTGCTCCAGAGTCGTGCGTATCTCGGAGGCACGGGCTCGGTCGGCTAAGAGCTCGGGGACGGCAGGGCGGTCAAGGATGAGGTTCACCAGTGAGAAGTAAGGCACACGGAAGAAGTGCTCGAAGACATAGCGTGCGATACGCTTACCGCCCATACGGTAGCAGACGACCATCGGCACGCCCCACAGTCCTGCCTCGAGGGTAGCCGTGCCTGAGGTCACCAGAGCTAAGTGCGCCCGACGCATCAGCCCATAGGTGTCACCGAAGAGGATGGGAATATCGCTGTGTGTGGTGAGGTAGGGGGCGTAGTCTTCAGCGGTGAGGCCTGGTGCGCCAGCTATGACGATGCGCCAGCCCGATGCGGTGTAGGGAGCGGTCGCCTCGAGCATCTGGGGGAGGTTGTCCCGCAGCTCCGATTTCCGACTTCCAGGGACGAGGAGCAGCATCTGCTCGCGCTTGGTCTCCGTGGTGTGGGTACTGCGGTAGGTGAGCTGGGCATCGACGCAGGGATTTCCTATATATAAGGTAGGGAGACCACGGTCGGCGAAGTAGCTCGTCTCAAAGGGAAGGATGCTCAGCCCGAGGTCTACATAGCGGCGAAGCGTGCGGATGCGCCCTGCTCGCCACGCCCAGAGCTTGGGAAGGATGTAGTAGATGACGGGGGTATGCAGCTCCTCTCGAGCGTAGGGAAGGATGAAGCGGAAGTTGAAGTCGGCGAAGTCCACGGGGATGACCACATCGGGCGAGAAGGAGCGCATAGCTGCCTGCACCTGCCGCCCTATACGGGTGAGCTTGCCGAGGTGCTTGAGGACGCTGATGATGCCCATCAGTGCCACCTCACGGTAGTGGACAATAGGGGGGACGCCAGCGGCTTCAGCCATCTTGTCCCCACCCATAAAGGCAAACGAAGCCTCTGGATCCTCGGCCCGCAGCGCACGGATGAGTGCGGAGGCGTGGAGGTCTCCAGAGGCTTCGCCTACGACTAAGAAGTAGCGCATAAGCCTACGATTGGATTAGGATTGTGCTGCACGCTCGAGGGTCTCGAGCCACTGGTAGTCGGTGCTATCAAGCTGGAGGGGGGTGAGCGTTGCCCAGCCCTCTTGTAGGTAGTGCCAGTCGGCTTTACGCCCTTCCTCCATAGGTTCCTGATGCCCTGTGAGCCAATAAATAGGCTTACCACGGCCATCACTCGAGGGGACAAGCTCCTCGACGAAGCGACCGACACTCATCGGACATACCTTAAGTCCCTTGGGGGAAGTCTTGGGTACGTTCAGCGAGAGGTAGGTCTGTCGGGGGAGGGTGAGCTGCTGCATCAGCTGGACGACGCGCACGGTGTAGGCGATGCTGTCGGTGAAGTCGGGGTGCCAAGCCGTATCATCGAGCGACACGCCCAGCGAAGGGATGCCGTAGATGCAGCCCTCACGTGCTGCTCCGAGGGTGCCGGAGTAGCTGACGCAGATACCCTCGTTGCTGCCGTGGTTGATGCCCGAGATGATGAGGTCGGGACGCTCCTCGGCGAAGAGCGTATTCATCGCCAGCTTGATGCAGTCCACGGGGGTACCGTCACAGCTGTAGACGGAGAGGGCACCTTCGGTAGCTCGGTGCTTGAGGCGCAGGGGCTGGGTTGTCGTGATGGCTCCTGAGAAGCCCGAGCGAGGTCCGTCGGGCGCGAGGATGGTGACCTGCCCGAAGGCGAGCATTGCCTGAGCAAGCTCCTGGATACCTGCGGCACGGAAGCCGTCGTCGTTGCAGAGAAGGATGTGCATTGGGCTAATTCGCCGAGGGCTTGATGACGCTCCCTATGCGGATGCGGTAGTAGAGCGAAGTGTAGCTCTGCGTGGGCTCCGTGGCGTTGTTGACGTTGAAGTACCAAGGCACCACGACAGAGGCTTCAGCTCCGGGGTGGAGGTGCTCGACGGCGATGCGCAGGCCTGTGGGGAGGCTGGCAACGGTCTCCTGCTGGATGGAGTTGAGGTCGAGGGTCTGACGCAGATGCTGTGCATTGAGGTTAGACTTAATCCAGTCGCTGGTGAGGTAGGCATCACGGAAGAGGGTGACGGCATCGGTATAGTCGATGCCTACCTGTTCGTCACCTTTCTTGGTGACCTTCATATAGATGAAGCCATTGCCTGCGATACCGGGCTGGTTGATGCGCTGGAAGTCCGTGCTGTCGGCGAAGGCGTGAAAGGCTTTTTCGTTCGTGGCGCGGCGCTCCTGGGCGACATCGACCGTCTCATTGCAGCTGGAGAAGACTCCGAGGGCGATGAGTCCGAGGGCGATGATTGTCTTGATATTCATTATTGTGCTGGGGAGGAAAGGGTGGGGGAGCTACTTAGATTTTACGTAGCAGGCTCTTGAGTGAAGTAGCTTCGTAGAGGACGCTGGAGAGCGAACTGATGGCTACGCGCTCCTGCTGCATCGTGTCACGGTGACGCAGTGTCACGGTACCATCCTCCATTGTCTGGTGGTCGACGGTGACGCAGTAGGGCGTACCGATGGCATCCTGACGGCGGTAACGCTTGCCGATGGAGTCCTTCTCATCGAGCTGACAGTTGAAGTCGAACTTCAGTTCGTCATAGATCTCCTGCGCCTTAGCGTCGAGTCCATCCTTACGTACCAGGGGCAGGATGGCGAGCTTGACGGGGGCGAGGGCTGCGGGCAGGCGCAGTACGGTACGCTTCTCACCGCCTTCGAGGGCTTCCTCTTCGTAGGAGCCGCAGAGGAGGCTGAGGAACATACGGTCCACCCCGATGGAGGTCTCGATGACGTAGGGCACGTAGCTCTCCCCAAGCTCAGGATCGAAGTACTGCATCTTCTTGCCGCTGAACTCCTCGTGACGCTTGAGGTCGAAGTCCGTACGGCTGTGGATGCCTTCTACTTCCTTGAAGCCGAAGGGCATCTCAAACTCGATGTCCGTAGCGGCGTTGGCGTAGTGAGCCAGCTTCTCGTGGTCGTGGTAGCGGTACTTCTTGTCGCCGAGGCCGAGGGCCTTGTGCCAACGCAGACGCAGGTCCTTCCAGAAGTCGAACCACTTCAGCTCCTCACCGGGACGCACGAAGAACTGCATCTCCATCTGCTCGAACTCGCGCATACGGAAGATGAACTGACGGGCGACGATCTCATTGCGGAAGGCCTTACCAATCTGTGCGATACCGAAGGGCACCTTCATACGGCCCGTCTTCTGCACGTTGAGGAAGTTGACGAAGATGCCCTGCGCCGTCTCGGGACGAAGATAGACCTTCATCGCTCCGTCGGCTGTGGAGCCCATCTCGGTGGCGAACATCAGGTTGAACTGACGCACCTCCGTCCAGTTGCGCGTCCCGCTGATGGGCAGACGATCTCGTAGTCGAGGATGATCTGGCGCAGCTCCTCGAGGTTGGTGTCGTTCATCGCAGCGGGCGAAGCGGCTGTGCAGCTCCTCCCACTTGGCTTGGTATTCGAGTACACGCCCGTTGGTGGAGCGGAACTGCTCTTCGTCAAAGCTCTCGCCGAAGCGCTTGGCAGCCTTGGCTACTTCCTTGTTGATTTTCTCTTCGATCTTGGCCAGCTGATCCTCGATGAGGACGTCAGCACGGTAGCGCTTCTTCGAGTCCTTGTTGTCGATGAGGGGGTCGTTGAAGGCGTCGACGTGTCCCGAAGCCTTCCAAATCTTGGGATGCATAAAGATCGCCGAGTCGATCCCCACGACATTGGGAGCCAAGAGAGTCATCGCTTCCCACCAAGTAGCGCTTGATGTTGTTCTTCAGTTCGCTCCCGAGCTGGCCGTAGTCGTAGACAGCGCCGAGGCCGTCATAGATTTCGGAGGAGGGGAAGACGAAGCCGTATTCCTTACTGTGGGCGATTACCTTCTTGAAGAGGTCTTCTTGCTGTGCCATGAGAGCAGTTGCTTATTCTATTATCTATTTGGATTGTATCGATGTGATAGCTGCGACGCGCCAACGCAAGGTGCGCACAGTCCACAAAGTTACACATTCTCCTCTACTTACTTGACTACCTCGCAGGGCTTGCAAGGCGCACTCGCTGACCGCACTTCGGGCAAGTGACTCCCGCCTTCGTGGAAGTCAGCACCTCATCAATAAGCTGGAGGTCTTTCAGTCGCCTAATTAGCCTTCTTCTGAGTACCGAAGTAGCCCTACCGTACTTCCCAGATAAACGTCCGTGCGGGACGCCCTCGGCTTAGCCGAAAGCGTCCGCAGACGTAGGGTGAATACCCTGAGTATGATAGGATGGAGCTTACTTTGCTCGCTGCGTAACTATCATATTTGGAAGGTAAGCCTGCTTATATGAATTCCTGGTGGCAAAGAAAACCGAGCGATCTTTTCCTGTCTCATTCTTTTGGACTTCGACATCTATCACGGACTTATTTTTCTTGACGGTAAAGGTTACCCAATCGTAAGAGATTCTGAAATCTCCATTCGATAGGGTGTCGACCTTCTTCGTTAAGTAGGTATCTGAATTTTCTTCTCGTATACCGATGATGTGCCAATCCACTTTGTGGTTATACTGTTTTCCCGAGCCGTTCACCACACGGAAGGACTGTCTCTGGGCACTACTATCGAAATACTTATAATGGTCACCTTCAATAGTTGGCTCATTCTGAGAGAATGGATCACAAGATGTGAGTACGAAGGTGAGGGCCATGACTACTGCCCAAAGAAACTTAGATACTTTCATAAGAGTCTTTATATCTTGTGATGTGCTTTAGGTTTGTTTGTGAGTATGTTTCGAGAGTAAATATAGATGTATCTTTTCAATCTCCAAATAGTGGTTCTTTATATTGAAGACTATAGGAGACCAGTGCACGGCACTGGTCTATATATTATACGTACGCGCGCGAGGGCTCTGTGCTTGCCGCTGTCCCGGCAGTGGCAAGTGAGGGTATAAGCATCGTGCCACTGAATTCATACGATAGCGCTCACTGAATTTGTGGTGTGCTTGTTACTTCTGTAAGTGGTTATTACACGCTATTAGCACTATAAAACGGGAATAATGGGGCTGTACATCTTACTGTACAGCCCCTATTTCTTTGCCTGCTAACCTGGGAGGTGTGTGCCTTGGAGGATATATCTACTCTTGTGTGTAGAGAGTACGATGGTGGTGACTTCTGATATAGCTTGTCTTGAGGCGTATTCGCAGCTTTGTGAATTATCTTCTACCTTTGTGGTGTAATCATCCCCCCGCTTATGCAAATAGTATTTGCTGACTCTGCTCTGCGTGAGCTATTCGAGACTGGTAAGACGAAAGATAAGAAGTATCAGAAAGTACAGAAGAATAGGAAGCTCCTGGATGGTTATCTACGTGCAGTACAAGTAATGCAACAAGTGCAGCACGTCGACCAGTTAAAGGCCTTTAGCTTCCTCCACTATGAGCGACTTAGGTATGAGTATAGTGGTAAAAGCTCCGTTCGCTTGATCAATGGTAGCATCGAGCGTCTCCTTTTTACCGAGTGCCAGGACGGCATTCTTGTAGAACTCATAGAAATAGATAGTACACATTATGGAAACAAATAAGCCACTGACTCCATCACGAGCCATACACCCAGGAGAAATACTCGGCGAAGAACTCAAGGCACGCGGTATCTCGCAAAAGACCTTCGCTGCACAGATTGAGTGCGCTCCTTCCCAGCTCTGCGAAGTCATCAAGGGCAAGCGTAAGGTAGGTGATGCTTTGGCCTTCAAATTGGAGCAGGCTTTGGGTATCCCTTATAGCTTCTGGATGAAGATGCAAGCCAGCTATAACTATGACCTTCGTGTTCTCGAGGCACAAGCAGACAAGAGGAGCAGGAGTACAGCTCCGAAGTGTCGTGCGCTGGTGGATTGTATCTCAATCTGGCATACAAGCATCTGTAGACACTTCCCCCTCCCTACATCAAGGGCTATCTGACCTCAGGTCGGATAGCCCTTGATGTATCTGCCCTGTTTTCCTTTGCTCTCAGGGTACGTGTGCTGCGGTAGCTGCTCGCTACTTGTCGCCGTAGTGCCCCCAGACGGAGAGGACTTCGACGATGGAGACGACCTCGTCCTCGTCGATGAGGTAGACCAAGCGGTGCTTGTCGCTGATGTGCCGTGACCATTGCCCAGCTCGGTCTCCTCCCAAGGGCTTAGGCTTGCCCGTACCTATCTTTGGGTGCGCTTTGAGCTCTTCGATTAAGCTCGATAGCTTCTTGAAGCTGTGAGGCTCGGACTTCTTGAGCTTGGCTATCCCCTGCAAGGCGGTAGGAGCGTATGTGATGCTATACATTGCCCTCTATCTCCATCCGCTCCATAAATTCCTCCAAGCTTTCCCCCTCCATCATCGTGTAGCCATTGCCTGCTCGGAGGTTGCTAATCGCCCTATCTATCTGGGCAAAGAACTCCTCCTTGCTCATCAGCGTGTCGTCTTCGGTGAGGGGGACGAGCTTGAAGGAGCCGAAGTCACGCGACTTGATGACTACCTCAGAGCTCAAGGCCTTGCGTAGATATTCGCCCATCTGCGAGCGGAAGTCCCGACTGCTTACTATTTCCATACCTGTTTGCTTATGCTGTGAATGTGTACCACATTGGTACACATAGCAAAGCTACAAAAAAGACGCTAAGCAAGAGCTCGGGGAGTGGGCTGCAAGCCGATAGACCTCCGCACGAAAAAGCACTATTGCTCGGCGCTCCGACCAATATAGGTTCGGCTGCGGAGTAATATAGCTTGTGCTTTGGAGCAATATAGCTCGGCGCGCTGACCAATAGTGCTTCACGCAGTCTGCTTCTGTGGGGTCGGCACACAGGGGCAGTGGGAGTGAGGAAAAGGACGGACGCGCCTTAGGCATCGGCAGTAAGTAATCGGGGGAGCTATCTTCCCTCAATAGAAGGTGTTACTGAGCAAAAGGAGTTTAGAAATTATTTTAATAATTTATGTAGCTTTGCGCCCGCATACAACGTTCCTTATCCCCTTGATTACATAACTAATAAGAGGAGAGAAAAACAAAGATTATGAGATTATGAATAGTAAGAAGAATGTAGAGGCTCCGCTACACAAGTCGTACGAGCCTCCTATGGCCAGGCTTTTTGCCTTGTCTGCACCGCAGGACATCTTGATAGAGATGTCTATCGAACTCGAAATCGAGGACTTCGAAGAAGGGGAACCCTTATAGTAGTCCCGACACACGTTACTTATTAAGTAAAGCAAACCAGTCATTATGTACCTCAAGAGTATGGCCAAGGCTGTGACCTTGTCCCTCACTACGGCTTTCATCTTCGCTGCTTGTCAGCACGAAGCCCCCTCTCTCCCTGCTGACAAGACGCTCCAAGATAAGGCACTCCAGGACACTGCTGCTCGGAGCTTCGATCTGAGCATCTCCACGGACGTCGATCTTCCTGCAGGTCTCGCTAAATCTACTGGCCGAGGTGCGCGCTTCGTCCTCGAGGAGGGGAAGCACGGCCACCTGCGTCCGCGCATTGATTTCTCCCTATCCAGCTATCATACCAAGCTCTACCTGCGCAGGAAGGGCTCTACCGACCCGAAAGAGCTCTTCTCTGTCACCGTCAAGGATGGTGAATGGCAGGTGCGTGATGTCGAAGGAAATAAAATACACCTCGGCATTGGGCAGAATGGTAAACCGTACCTGAGGAAGTATGCGCCTACAATGATGGACAACACGATATTTGGTGTTAGAGTTGTTACGGGCTTCCATCCCTTTGATGCGATTGAGCACTATCCTAAGAAGGATCCTCTATTTGGAGAGGAATGGGAAGCTGCAGCCATCATATGCAAGGGGGAGTTGCAAGAGGATACTGATCCTGAAAAGCAGGGTATCATTGCCCCCTTCCCTAAAGGGGTATTTATTCCTGTAGAAGCTATCGTAAGGCGATTCGACCCAGATTTTGTAGAGGGCTATATACCACAGGGGAAATCTAACGATCCCTTTGATCCAAGCGATCCCAACCTGCCCTTCCGCCAGGATGGGGCATGGCTCGTCTATCCTCGTGTAGCCACGTACAACTACTCTTCTTGGGATGCTTATAACGAGAATAGGAAGAACTTCAAGAAGAACCCTCAGATCTCCCTCGACTCCTTCAGCTCAGAGATGGATATTCCCTTCTGTGCCGACTGGACGCCCGTGGTCATCGAGGAGCAGGAGAATGGTAGACCTCTGCTGAAAATACGCCTGAAGGCTAAGAGCCCAGGGAGTATCCTGCACTACGAGCTAAGTAAAGCCCCCGAAGGAGCACGCGCCTTGAGCGCTCCTGGTCGACAGACTTTCCGTGATGGCTCTGCTGCTGCCGGAGGGGATCAGGCTATAAAGTGGCTGGATAACTTAGAGACGAATGCGGGCACACACTATGGTGCGCTATGGTATGACCAGAATGGAACGACCGTACACTGGAAGCGTGGGGCGTGGCTGGATGACTACACAGATCCCAACGGTAATAGCTATACGTACCATCGCTCGATGCATAATAGACTTCCCATTGATGGATATCGCACGGGGATTAGCCAACAAGCGTTAGAGTCCGGCACGGTGCATATCCTCTACTTCGTAATGCCTCCCTACGAAGGCGAATCTGTTGCTTCGCCTGAGACCTCCTTCTGGCTATCCGAAAAAGAATGGAAGGTATCTGGCTCAGGTCCTTACCACGCGTATGAAGAAAAGACCTCACCCACGTATATGCTACGCAAGGGTAGTACGGGAGCTTTCGAAAGTAAGTATACCAATACTACCACCAAGTTCAAGCCTAATGCGATCCACTACGTCAGCCTGCAGTGGAAGAAACAGTAGCTATGCTATATAAGTCAACCATTGGCGTAGCGCATAGCTTCTGACCAAGCCTATTAAGTGTACGAGGGGCGCAGAGACCATAGTAGTCTCTGCGCCCCTCGTCCGTAGCTGGATGGAGCGGATGATCATAGGTCGTAGTGGTAAATCTTCGGCGTGCTGTTTGGAAAATCTTTACTTCGCACTCTATGCTGCACTACAGTGAGTTAGGATTCAAAATGGAAAATCTTTCACCCACGCGCTGGAAAATCTTTCTACCTTTGTAGCACGGAAGATCAATAGCGAATGACGATGCCTACATTTCACGATTATACCCTGCGCCTGCTACGGCCAAGCTTCGATTCGGAGCTGGTCGGGCTCATTCTCTCCCTCGAAGAGCTACGCAAAAAGCGTATGGAGCTGACGACCCACCCCGAGCTCTTCCTTGGGGTGAAGCGACTATTTCACAGCGTGGAGAGTATCGGTTCGGCACGTATCGAGGGAAATCACACGACAATAGCTGACTACGTCGAGTCCCAGCGTGGCGTATCTACCAGTGCCACGGAAGCCGACTTGCAGGAGATAGAAAACATAGAGCACACGCTGCGCTTCATCGAGGAAACGATCGACTACACCCCTCTGACCAAGAGCTACCTGCTGGAGCTACATAAGCGTGTCGTCACAGGACTCCCCACGGGACCCGGGCAGGGTGGGGATCGCACCCCAGGGGCATTCCGCACAGGGCAAGCCATCATCACGCAGTCCGATCATCTCCCTCCTGCACCTATGGCTGTCGATAGCTACATGGACGAACTCATTGACTTTGTCACTCGTGACGATGACCCCCGATACGACCTCATCAAGATAGCTATCGCGCACCATCGCTTTGTATGGATACACCCCTTCACCAATGGGAATGGGCGTACGGTACGGCTCTTCACCTATGCGCTGCTGATGAAGTATGGCTTCCGAGTGGCCACTGCACAGCGCATTCTCAACCCCACAGCGGTCTTCTGCAATGACCGAGACCAATACTACCAAATGCTGATGCAGGCGGATACAGGGACTGATGAGGGCCTTACGCAGTGGTGCGAATACGTCCTCGGTGGACTCAAAGTAGAGCTGGAGAAAGTAGATCATCTGGCACAGCACGCCTATCTCAGCAAGCGTATCCTCCGCCCGTCGATTGATACCGCTCTGAGAGAAGGGAGACTTAGTGGGGATGATGCGCGCATACTCCACGTGGCCGTAGAGCTACAGATCTTCCAGAATAGCGACCTCAAGAAGCTCTTCCCACAGCAGACCCCCTCGGGCATCTCGAAGAAGATACGTCAGCTCATCGACCAGCGATTGCTCGTGCCGGCTCCTGACAGCCAGCGGAAGTACATCCTTCGCTTGACGCAAAACGTCCTGACGAGCTACATAATGAATCAGCTATCTCAAGCGGGCTTCCTTCCCCAGCTTCGATAATACTTCTCTCCTTTTGGTAGGCAAATGAAAGCCCCCGACAGCCGATGCTGTCGGGGGCTTTCATATAGGTCTCCACCTCACGCTGTGAGCTGATCGGGAAAATCTTCTCCGCACTCTGTGGAAAATGTCTTCAGATTAGTCTTCGCTATATTACAGTGAGTTAGGGTGCAAAATGGAAAATCTTTTACCCACGCGCTGGAAAATCTTTACCACATAGCAGCCCCTTCTTAGCCTTCTTTCCTATGGAGGCGAGGCGGCTATTCGAGCAGGAGGTGGTTGGCGTCCTCGATTTTCTCGATGCTGCCCGAGAGGACAGAGGTGCTGCGCAGGGTGCGGTCGCGCGAATAGACATTCGAGGTGATGAAGGCTTGGCAGGTGTGTGCCTTGAGGTCAAGCACTTGGCTGACGGTAGTACCATCAGCCTCTACCCAGTTCACGAAGAAGACACTGGTATCAATGCGTACAGCGTGGTAGATATCTTCGCCCTCCTTACGACCGTGGACGGAGTCACGACTGCTCCAGAAGAGGTGGCTGTTGGAGATGTACTCGACAGTGGAGTTATTGGTGGGGAACTTCAGCTGAAGTCGCTTACCGACGAGGGTGGTGTCGGTGGCTTGGACGGGGGCGTTGGCTTGCTCGCCAGTAGCCTTCTGTGCCGTATCGGAGCGTTGGCAAGCCGTGAAGAGAAGGCTCGCCGTCAGGGAGCAAAGTGTAAGCAGGCGCATAGGCTATCGAGATAGTCTGGTCTGTGGGTAGTGTAGTCGTGTCGGGGAAGGCTGGATGATCAGCGTCCGAAGAGACGCGCCCAGAAGCCGCGTGGTTCGTCGTCCTCTTCGTCGAGGCCGAGGCGATGCCACTCGCCGTCAAGGGCTTTGCCCATCTGTATGCGGTGGTAGATCGTCCCCCAGTCGGGAAGACCTCCGAAGCTACGGTCATCGAGGAAGAGGTCAGCCTTGAGCTTCCGGGAGAAGCCCTTGCCCGTAGCATCTTCTTCGGGGAAGTCGCGGTTGATGGCGTAGAACTCTACACCACGCTGGCGGCACCATTCGACGGCTTCGTCGAGGAGGGCACCTTCGCGGACGGTCCAGAGGATGAGGCGGTGTCCTTCGCGTGCAAGCATTGCGAGGGTCTGGGTGGCGAAGGGAATTTCTTCGCCGATCTTAGGGTAGCGGTGACGCACGATGGTGCCGTCGAAGTCTACTGCGATAGTCATCTCTCAGATAGGATAGTGAGGGAGCATATAGGGAGTTAGAAGCCCGAGAAGCGGATGACGTTGTCGGGAGTCTCTTCGCTCTTGTCTTCTTCGGGGGCTTCGGTGGGAGCTTTGGGCTCGGAGGAGACGGTAGAGAAGGTCGTCTCCGTAGCGGTGTACTGATAGGGGGTAGGCTGAGCAGCGTGTACCTCCATAGGAGCGAGTACATCTCTACGCTCGTAGCGGTCGCGTGCCTGCTGATTGGCCGTCCCAGGGTGGGAGATACGTATGGCGCGGTGAGGCTGCTTCTCGGCGCGCTTGGCCTCGAAGAGACGCAGGTCACGGCGGTAGGAAGGAGTTTCCTCGAGGATGATGAGGAGCTCTTCGTCATCGAGTTCGCTGATGGAGAGAGCTACGGGCTCTGCCTTAGCGCGGCGGACGGCGGCATTGCCGTAGACGCGCTCGATGACGCGCTGCTGCTCGTCGCGCTCCTTAGCGTCGTTGATCTTGGAGAGCGGA
>CAKMOP010000067.1 GCA_927910985.1 uncultured Porphyromonas sp.
ATCCTTCGTAGGATCGCTAAGGACGCAGACCGCTCAGCTCGCCTTGAGAGAGCCGAGGGACACCGCATAGCCTTTGAGCAAATGCGCAACCCTCAGATACGTATCCATCAGGGAGGACGTACGCTCTTCCTCAGCAACTACATAATGAAGTATAGCACGAGGAACGAACTCACCTCCTATGGACGCAACCTCGTCGCCCAGCGGTACGCACTCTTCACAGCTGTTAGCCGCAAAGCCTTGATCCCCGATGGACCTCCACAGGCGATCGTGGGGCTAGGATCGGGCTATGTGGGTACCCCCGAGGGGCTTACCTTCCTCACAGGTATCCGTTATAGTTCGAAGTACATCTTCTCAGACTTTGAGCGCAAGGGAGACCGCTTCTTTGCCGAACTTGTCGAGGTGTACGATGCTCCCTACCGCACGAGACGTTTAGTGAGCCGTCACCTTCACCCCGAGGGGGTAGAGACTGGCATCATTGCCGAGCTCTACGATGATCCCGATGCCACTCATGATTACTACTAATGCGATCACCACGATGAATAGACTTCTGCAGAGCCTCGTAGGGCTCACAGCACTCGCCCTCGTAGGGTGCAAGCACACCCCAGTGGACTATCCCACGGAGGACTATGATAAGCTCTTCCCCTTCCGTGGGGTAGAGCGTCCAGACGGTCGCTATGAAGATATGACGATCCTCTCGGGCAACCCCGAGACGACACCCAGCACCTTCGTCTATCCAGGGGTGACGCTTTCTGGCACACCTCGCACCTATAGAGTCACCTTGACCTACTCCTTCAGCGAACCTGCGGATCTCCATCAAGGAGGCTTGCGCAAGCAGAGCGAAGTGCGCTCACGCTGTGTCGTTCGCTATGTCGGAGCAGGCAAACTACTGCATGAGCTAGGGACGGAGAAGACCCTCCAGAGCCCCAACTTGATCCCCAACGACGGGAAGCAGCATACCCAGACACTGACACTTAGCTCTGGTCAGCCCCTTTTCCTCCTAGTCAATGGCACAGCTGCCCGTGGCTCCACGATCCACGTCTCCCTAGAAGCTGTCTCGACTGATGGCATCTTCGCCACACCAGTACTAGGGACACGTCAGACACAGAACTACGATGAGGGTGAGGCACGTCTGCCCGCTCCCTTCTGCAAGTACATTATACTTCCTTAGTGCAAATGAAGCCTTATACCTCAAGCCGCTCTTGGGCACTCCTCTTGGCACTCACCACGCTTGACCCCCAGCCTGCTCACGCTGGGAAGGGGAGGTGGTCGAGAGCCAATACCAGGCTCCACTCGTCCCTGATCCCACCTACACGTTTCAGCGTCAGGGGACGAGCAGTGTAGACCTACTCCTACCTCAGCAGGCAGCTTCTGCCTCTGAGACGCTTTACTCACGATTCCTTCGCACAGCCTATATCCTCAATGGCACACGTTGGCAGGAGCTCAAGCAGCTCTTTGACCAAGGGGGGAACAATGAGATCGCCCTAGAGCCCCTCATCGCTTCCTCCGCTCGGCAGAGCAAGTATCGCTCAGTGATCCTGTCAGACTTCGCCGAGACCCTAGACGATGTGCGCAGGGCTGCTGGCTACGACGGAGACACGTATGCTACGGAGCGGTACAACCGCAGAGCCAGTGCTGGACAAACGGGATTCATCGGCTATAACCAAGGGGACAACGATCGCTTCTTCGTCACTGCCGATGGCTTTGCTCCTTCGGAGGTTTACCGAGGGATGACCTTGGGAGCCGTGTACCTAGACAAGGCTCTTGGGGAATACCTCGACGAGAAGTTCCTCACCGACAAGACGCTTATCCAGGCACACGAAGCACCACAGCTGGTCCCAGGGCACAGCTATACGGCGCTGGAGCATACATGGGATCTGGCCTACGGCTACTACCTACAAGCCCAGAAGCTCCTCCAGTCCAACAGCCTCACGGGACTACGGGGATCGGAGACGAAGCTCTTCAATGCCTTTGCCCTTGGTCGCCTCGCTATCACGGAGTATCGCTACGAGGAGGCTCTGTCGCACCTGCGCAGTATCCGTACGCTACTAGCGCAGGCAGTCGCTGCCCGAGCCCTAGAGGAGCTCGTGGGACGGAACACCCTAGCCAACCTCAACGAACGCCCCGAAGATGCCTTCCGCTTCGTCTCTCGTGGTGTCGGCTACCTCTACGCTCTACAGTTCACTCGTCGCCCCAGTGGTGAGCCCTACCTTTCGCACGAAGAGGTCAAGCGTCTCATCGCTTCCCTCCGAGCAGGAGAAGGGCTGTGGGATAGCTCGCTTAGGGAGCGCCTAGACAAGGTCGCCCGTAGTCTCTCCTCGACCTTTGCCCTTAGTCTCCCTACAAGGCTCTAAGCCCTCCCCTCTCCTAGATACCCAAAAATGATCCTATAACAAGACAATGATACAGAACAGATTCAGAAACGCCCACCCCTAGCGCTAGCACTCCTCTTAGGTAGTGCGAGCCTATGGGGGCAAGCGAGCCGAAATAGGCCTGCGACTCGTCCCGAGACAGTAGGGACAAGTATCCTCCCCAATGGAGGTCTCGAAGACCCCGCTGCCACTACCCTTCCTCCCAAGCCTACCCATCCAAGTAACTACCCCGAGGAATGCATCCCGAGGACACCCGACGACGTCTTCTACGAGGACGAAGACGCGAAGGAGGGAGGGATCTATGAGAAGATCCTTGACTATGGTGACCAGCATGGCATCGAATACTCAAACGAGCAAATCGAGAGGTTCAAAGCCTTTGTTGATGCCTACGTTGCCTACCTAAAGGCCCTGCAGGCATTTGAGAAAGCTCGTCCTACGGGCTGGTGGCTCTACCCTTCGCACAGCACGACATCCAGCAACCAGTTTGCCCGCACCTTCACCGAGGCGCATGGCGGGAAGGCGGCGATGAGGATCTCGGGCTACTTCAGCGTCGATCACCAGATATATACCTACCCCGATCCCCTGCCCGTCCGACAGAAGGCTAAGTACCTCGTCTCTTACTGGTACCGAGGCAACCTTCCCAAGTCCGATGAAGGAGCCAATCGCCTAGCTGCCAAGCTCGCTGTCGTCCGGATCACGTGGATCCCCAAGGCGGGCAAGGCGCTCATGCTCGAAGGCAAGGAACTTGCTCCCGCAGGGAAGTCTTGGGTAGACGCTCGGGAGGCGGGGAAGGAGCAC
>CAKMOP010000068.1 GCA_927910985.1 uncultured Porphyromonas sp.
ACTGAGAGCGTAATAGATGTGAGGAGAGAGGTGGGGTAGAAGCAGTGAGCGACTACCCTTCTGTCTTGAGTAGAGGGAGGTGCTTCACCTATGGGATATCGTAGTCGTTGGGAGGCTCTTATCAGCGTCTCGTCGTAGATCATACGGCGGGAGGCTAAGTAGAGTAGAGGAAGGCAGATTATCGGCAGCGCTAAGGGGAAGCGGATAGCGAAGGTCGCCCCATTGGCCGAAGTAAACTGATAGCTTGCCCACGCGATGTAGACCAGTTCGCCTACGATCACAAGGAGGGTGAGAATCGTTAGGCGCATCTGCAGAAGTCTTCGCTTGAAGAGGAAGATAAGCCCGAGGGAAGCGCAGCCCGTCAGGAGACTAAGTACTCCAATAGCCCAGGTGCTGTGTAGATTCGTCTGGTCGACGGCACTATATATGTGCCAGTTGTCGAGGACGCAGGCATTCCCTGCTGGAAGGGTGAAGACTGCGATGTCCTGCATCGAGAAGGCGATCATAATGATCCCCACGAGGAGGAGCCACACCGTCTGTATGCGTTGCCACATAGTGATTCGACTTGTCGGTGCTTACTTCTTCGTGCGCCCTGCGATGTTGTGGTAGAGTTCGCCGTCTTCGTACTCCTTAGCTGCGATGAGGGTAGGCTTGGGCATACGCTCATACTGGCGGGAGATTTCGATCTGCTCTTCGTTCTCGACCATTTCCTGCTGGTCATCGGTGTAGACGGCAAACTCCTGGAGCTTAGCTTCGAGCTCTTGCTTTGTTTCCTGGGCGATTTGGTTTGCGCGCTTGGCGATGATCATCACGGTCTCGTAGATATTCTCCGTGTCCTTGCTGAGGCTGACCATATCACGGCTAATCGTGTTGGTCGGTACATTCTTTTTGTACTTAGGCATATTATTTATTCTCTATGATACTTCGTGGGGTGGATTATTCGCTGACCTTCTTGCTGTTCATACGTTCGAAGATCTTCTGTGCCTGCTTGGTGTACGCCCCATTAGGGAAGTCATTGAGGTAGGCATAGTAGGTGTCGATGACGTCGCGCAGACGCTCTTGGAGCTTTTCGGGGACACTGAGGTCGGCCATTTCAGCCTTCGCGCGCAGTACCAGGTAGGTTAGATCCTCCTTATGCTTGGTGAAGGGGTAGTCCTTGAGTGCGTTCTGCGCCGTGATGTGCAGGACTCATAGTTGTTGCCGAGGTAGAGCCCGAGATTATAGTAGAGCTTGGCAGCTAAGAACTCCTTGTAGGCCAGCTTGTCTTGTAGCTCGAAGAGCATCAGTTCGACCTCTGAGCTGTGCTTCCCCTTAGGGTGGAAGTCAAGATAAGTCTGAAGCTCCTTAATAGCACCGATGGTAGCACTCTGATCCAAGCGGGGATCAGGAGAAGCCTTAAAGAGGCAGTAGCCAGCTTTGAAGCGGGCTTCTTCGACCATTGGACCCTTGGGGTAGCTTGTGTAATAGTTTTGGAAGTAGCGTGCTGCTTCGCTATCATCGCCTCGCTGCAGGTAAGAGTCAGCCAAGAGGTAGGTACTCTGAGGTCCCTCGTTCGTACCGACCAGCTGAGGGACGATATCTTCGAGTAGGCTCACGACGCGCCCGTACTTCTTTTCGTTATAGCTTTTCTTTGCGAAGGAATATCGCTCGCCGAGATCCGTAGACTTCTGTATGCGGTAGTATTCACCGCACGAAGAGAGGAGCAAGAGCCCTGCACAAGCTAAACCAAGTCTTTTTATCATACGCAATATCTCATCGTGGCTCAATCCTATTGTATGTATACTGAGCCTCCGAGGCAAAGATACGACTTTCTAAGTGAATACTTTCTATGTTTTTGTCTGTATATCTATGGTTATCACCGAAAAGCCCCCGCTTGAGCCTGATGTCTTCGGCTCGAGTGGGGCTGGGGAAGGTATGGGGGAGCCTGCTGTCAGCGGATTAGCTCAGCGGATCTTCTCCTTCGGTAGGCTTGTAGCGGTGCGCATCGAAGGTGGGCGAGGCAGAGGTAGGTGCAGGGGTAGACGTAGCTGCTGTTACTTGCTGATGGATGCGCACACGCAGAGCGATGATCTCGGTGCTGGTCGTGACTTGTCCTTCTCTGTCTGCCTCACGTGCGTACTCGATACGTCCTGCGATGGATAGGTGGGAGCCTTCGTGTAGATGTTCGACTGCCATACCCACCTGTCCACGGGCGATCACTCGATGGAAGAGCCGCTGTCGGTAGGGGCGACCACCTTCGCGCCCCGTGACTTCTTCCTCGGTCTTCAGGCGTAGCCGTACCTCGGGGAAGTCGGGGGCTAAGTAGTGTACGCTGGGCTCTTCGGTCAGTTCGCCCGTGAGGATGACCTGATTGGTGGGGGGGAGTGCGGACATTGGTCTTAGCGATTGAGCACCTTGTTCTTGGCGATGACGGCTACGTAGTCCTTGAGGTAGTTGGGAGTCCAGTAGGCCGTATCGGCAAAGTCCCCACGCTCAAAGGCTGAGGTGGCGAGAGCAATCATCGCTTCTGCGGTAGGTGCAAAGCCTTCATCCCACACTTCGTAGCTGTGCTGTGGCCAGAGACCACGGGTCTTCGTTGCGCCATTACCCACCAGGATGGGGTCGGAAGCTGTGCCGAAGAGTGGCTCTTCGGGCTGGAGGATGGCAGCGAAGTCCTCCTGCAGGCGTAGTCCCGAGTGGTCGAACTTCGCTGCGTAGACTTCCATCCTGCGTGCATCTAAGAGGGGGAAGATTGTAGCAGTACGCCCTACTGGGAGTGCTCGCTTGGCTTGGTGCGCTAAGAGCTCTAAGGTGTCGATTGCTATCAGAGGAATGCTGTAGCCGAGGCAAAGTCCTTTGGCCAGCGAGGCTCCGATGCGTAGCCCTGTGTAGCTCCCAGGCCCAGCACTCACGGCGACGGCTGAGAGAGATTTGCTCTGCTGTCTGAGTTCTGCGAGGAGCTCATCGACCATGGGAGCAAGGGCGGCAGCGTGTCCGCCTTCGGGAGATTCGACCTCGCGGGAGGCTAAGAGTTCGGCTCCAAGGCCGAGGGCGACACTGCACTTCGTGGTGGAGGTCTCTATGCAAAGAATCATAGGTAATCGGGTGGATTAGTCCAGTTAGTTAGTCGAGCAGGAGCTCTACGGGGCAGTGGTCGGAGCCGTAAATCTCGGTGTGGATGGAGGCACCCTGCAAGCGAGGCGCCAGACGCTCCGAGGCAACAAAGTAGTCAATGCGCCAGCCTGAGTTGCGCTCACGAGCTTTGAAGCGGTACGACCACCATGAGTAGATATCTGCTTGGTCGGGGTGGAAGTGGCGGAAGGTATCGATGAAGCCGGCGTCGAGGAGCTCTTGGAGCTTGCCGCGCTCTTCGTCCGTGAAGCCAGCGTTGCGGCGGTTGGACTTGGGGTTCTTCAGGTCGATCTCCTTGTGTGCTACGTTGAGGTCGCCGCAGATGATGACGGGTTTCTTCGCATCGAGCCCCTTGAGGTAGGCACGGAAAGCGTCTTCCCACGTCATGCGGTAGTCGAGACGGCGGAGGTCATCCTGCGAGTTTGGGGTGTAGACGGTGACGAGGTAGAAGTCAGGATATTCGAGGGTGATGACACGCCCCTCCTGATCGTGCTCCTCGATGTCAATGCCGTAGTGGACGCTGAGAGGCTCGTGGCGCGTGTAGATAGCCGTGCCGGAATAGCCCTTCTTGACGGCATAGTTCCAGTAGCTTCTGTAGCTGGGGAGGTCAGCATCGAGCTGTCCTGCCTGCATCTTCGTCTCTTGGAGGCAGACGAAGTCAGCATCTAATTCTTTGATGATATCGGGGAAACCCTTGGTGAAGACGGCACGTAGGCCGTTGACATTCCAGGAGATGAACTTCATTGATATGGTGCTCTTTGTATTTAGTCTTTGTATTGGGTGGGGTCGTCGATGCCTGCTTCGCGCATGGCCTCACGTCGCTCGACGCAGGTAGCGCAGCAGCCACATTGGATGCTACCGCCTTCGTAGCAACTCCACGTCTCGGCGTAGTTGATGCCGAGCTCCTTGCCATGCCGAGCGATGTCGCCCTTGCTGATGTCGGTATAGGTTGCTGTGACTTCAACCCCGTTGCCTGTCCCTGCGGCGATAGCCTCGTGCATCGGGCGGATGAAGGAGGCACGGCAGTCGGGATAGATAGCGTGGTCGCCGAAGTGATTGGCGATGTAGACAAGCTTCAGTCCTCGGCTCTCAGCCAGTCCAGCTGCGATGGAGAGCATGATACCATTGCGGAAGGGGACGACCGTAGCTGCCATATTCTCCTCGTCATAGCTTCCCTTGGGGATGTCGCCACCGCCTTGGAGTAGGGCACTGCGGAAGTACTTCCCCATAAAGCCTAAGGGGATGGTGAGGTGCTCGATGCCCAGACGCTCGCAGTGCAAGCGTGCGAAGGGGATTTCTTGGGCGTTGTGCTTCGATCCGTAGTCAAAGGATACAGCCAGTGAGATACTGCTCTGGTACTCGTAGAGGAGGGTAACACTATCCATCCCTCCTGAGAGGACGATGAGTCCGTCACGGTGTGTCATAGGTCGGAATTAGAGGAAGAAGCTCAGGATAATCTGGGCAGATATGATACGTACAAACATCCCCACAGGGTAGACGATCGCATAGGCTACGGAGCTGGAGCGTGATTCGTTGATGGACATAGCGTAGTCCAGAGCCATCGAATTGGCCATCACGCCGCAGAGCATCCCTACGGTCTCGGCGTGGGTCTTCTTGTAGCCAAAGAGGGAGATCAGCCCCACAGCCATCGTCGGGAGGTAGGTGATGAGGAAGCCCAAGCCAATCCACAGTAAGCCGTCTCCGTGGACGATCATTTCGAAGAAATGTGCTCCACTGGCCAGACCCAGTCCCGCGAGGTAGAGGATGATGCCGAGTTGCTTGATGAGCTGCGTGGCGCTATTACTCATATAGGTGGCGATGCGGAAGCGTGCTCCAAAGGCTCCCATCAGAATCCCCATGATGATCGGTCCGCCAGCCAGTCCGAGCTTGATCGGCATGCTGAGTCCGGGGGATAGCTAAGGGGATGGAGCCAATGATACAGCCTACCGCCAGACCGAAGAAGAAGCTGAAGAGCTTAGGCTTGTCGAGTACATTGATTGAGTCCCCGAGGAACTTCGAGGCACGCTCGATCTCCTGTGCTTCGCCCACGACCGAGAGGCGGTCTCCGAGCTGCAGGTGCAGGTCGGGGGTAGCGAGGATCTCAATACCTGCGCGGTCGATGCGCGTGATGTTGATGCCGTACTGATTACGCAGGCGCAGAGCACCGAGCTTAGCCCCGTTGACCTTGGAGTTGGTGATGATGATGCGCTTGCTGATGAGCTGTGAGTCGATAGCGTCCCAGTCGATGTCGGGGCGGTTCCAGTCACGACTCTCTGCACGGCGACCGAAGAAGCGCTCCATCTCATCGACATCCTCGGGATGTACCAAGACGAGGAGGTGGTCTCCCTCGTGGAGAACGGTCTGTGACGAAGGAATGATCAGTCCTTCACCGCGCCAGATACGTGAGATGATGAAGTGCTTTTCCTCCAAACGAACGGCCTCGAGGATGGTCTTACCGAAGAGTCCAGGGTTGGTCAGTTCGAGTTCGGTGATGTAGGTGTTACGAGATTTATCTTCTTCGTTGCGCTTGTGCCATCTTGGGATCAAGAATATTGAGGGAGATAATGGCTAAGATCATACCGACGACGCCCAACGGATAGGTCAAGGCACAGCCAAGAGCGAGGTCGGCGATCTGACGAGTCCCGTCGCTGCCTAATACATCCTGCATGGTGCTCTGCACAGCAGCGAGCATGGGGGTATTCGTCACAGCTCCTGCCATGATCCCGAGCATGTTGGGCATCGAGATGCCGAAGATATAATGTAAGGCGACTACGACCGCCAGCCCAATGCCGATGACCGCCAGCCCTAATACATTATATAATATCCCTTGGCTCTTGAGGGAAGGGAAGAAGGACGGACCGACTTCGACCCCGAGGGCGTAGACGAAGAGGGCTAAGCCGAGCGTCTGGGCGAAGCTGTTCATCTCGGGATGTACACGCACCCCGAAGTGGGAAGCGAGAATCCCGACGAAGAAGACGAACGTAATTCCGAGTGAGATCTTACCTATACGTAGCTTGCCGAGCAGTATGCCGACAGCTGATACGAGGGTAAGCCATATAAGGGTCTCCAGCACCGAAGGGGTGAGGAAGACATCGTGCAACCACGAATTGATAGCCTGCATTGTATAGTTATGAAGTCTTGGTCTCGCCCATTCTCAGGGGCTTAACCAGCACAAAAGTACCACTTTTATACCGATACTACGATGCTCTTGCGAGTAAAAAGACTCATTATGATAGGGATAGCATCGGCTTATGAGTTGAGGTAT
>CAKMOP010000069.1 GCA_927910985.1 uncultured Porphyromonas sp.
TGCTGCTGTTGTCTTGGGGGAATTGGTCGGCTGTTGTTCCTTGCCGACCTGAATCCAGGCAAAACCAATTTCGTGGTCTCCAGACTTCATTTCCTCGAACTCTGAAGGGCGAATCATCGCAAGTGAAGTTGGGTAGAGTACCGTCTCTTCCTTCTGCATCAAGTCAAGTACATCTGCAATGATGGTGGGTTGCATTGCGATGAACTCATCATCTTTATCTTCATCGAGGAGGAGGCGTGCATCACGTATCTCGTCGCGAATGAAGTCATCAAGAAGCCACATCGTGGTCGTAGGTCGGTCAAATCCCTTCCGCTCCAGTAGGGAATAGAGCTGGTTCTGCTTGCGTGATAAATGCAGGCGGAACTTATATAGCTCATCATATAGCTCGAGCCACTGGTTCTTGATGACGGGGTATTGTGCGAGCTCCTCTACTTGCTTCAGGAGGCGACGCATCTCATCATTCTCGCGCAGATAGCACATAATGGGATGGTCTGCGGGAAGGTCTGGACGACTGGTGTCCAGTACATCTTGGAAGAGCACCATCATCTGCTGGATATCTTCTTTGCGACATTCGTCCTCATCAAGAGACTTCAGTTCTTGCTCAGCCAAGGCTATTTCATAGGGACGTAAGCTCTTGACGCGCTCTCTGAGGATGGCGCGTGCTTCATCAAGCGGGAGCTGTCCACTGAGGTATCGCTCCTTGGTATCGAGTACGATACGGAGCTTCTCCATATCTACCTCGGGCAGGTTGTTGCGCATATTCTCCATAATATGTAGAGATGGCTTAGAGGTTGATTAGGTAGACGAAGAACTCGCTATCAACGAGTGCTTCGATACCGATGAATGCTTCTCCATCGAAGTGAAGCAGTGTCCCAGGCTGAAGGATATGCTCTTCGGTGCTATTGAGCGTAGTCTTTACTTCTCCCTTGATAAGGCAGAAGAAGATGTCTTGGTTGGGGTGATTGTGTGGTGCAATCTTCTTCCCTTGTGGAAGATTGATGTGCACGACCATCAGTTTGTCATTGTTGATTACCTGGCCAAAGTCTTTGATTTCCGTTCCGATCATAGCGCGTTTATATAGGGGTGTGAATGATGAATCATCGTGTGCATTGAATGATAATCATCATTTTGTTTGGGTTTGTATGTGAAAGTATCCTTGTCATTGTTTTATTTGCAAAGAAAGTAAATATCTACGTCTTTGAGTATATCTCATCATTATTCATTTGATGTAACCGTCGAAAAGGTCAAGGGGCTACCCCATACAACTTGTGTATGCGGTAGCCCCTTTCGAGCTTTAAATAAGTCTTTGCTAAGACTTAGAAGCTATAGGCAAGTCCAAGACCGAGTACTTCACGGAACTGAACCTTAGCACCGCGCTGGTTGCCGTGACTGTCTACCGTCTTGATATCATCATCATAGACGAGGTTGGTCGTCAGGGTTGTGGTGAGGAACTTGTTAATCTTGAGGCAATCATCATATCCCAGTTAATGTCGATGTTGCCGAAGTTCTCATTGTAAGGCGTGAAGAGTGTGAGCTTTGTCACCAAGTTGATGTTTTCGGCGAGCTTGCGCTTGTAGTTACCTACGGCAAGAGCACCGATTTCAGCGAGCGTCTTGTTACCGGGCTTTACACCAAAGGCACCTGCAGTAGATAGGCGATTGTCGAGGACGAACGTCATCTTGCCAGTTACAGGGCAAGCAGGAGTGAGAAGTCATCATTGGGCTTGTAGTCCGCACCGACTGCCAGCGTCAAGTACCCAGGAGCAAGGATCGTAGAGATGTACTTGTCCTTATTGCCAGCGATATTGGGATTGTTCTCAGCTGCATAACCACGAGCAAACTGGGTGAGGAAGTCACCGAGAGCAGATACGCTCCAGTGCTTCGAGAGGCTACGTCCAATCTTGGTGCTGAAGTTCAGCTTGTCGATGCTCTTGAGCCACTTATTGGAGGTTGTGAAGGTCTTACCGAAATCTGTGATAAGGGCGTTATCCCAGCTCCAGCTATCCTTCTTATAGTTAGCTGAGGCATTGAGATAGAGATTCCAAGCGACGGAGTTTTCTCCACCAGCAGCCCAGTTGGTGAGCGAAGTCTGAGAGAGGTTGAGACCAGAGACGCCACTAATCTTCCACGAAGGAGTTTCAGTAGGTGCTGCGTCAGTCTGCGCTGCTACTTGTCCGACTGTAAGGGCAAGGAGAGAGAAGGCGATAAAGAGTTTCTTCATTGTCTATAGAAAGTTGAATGTATCTTGGGTTGTTGATCTCAGGAGGAGGTGCGCAAAATTACATATTTTTATATGAAATACATCGGGTGAGCTGCTCTGCTACAAAAGCAGAGGATAGGAACTGTATTCTTTTCCTTACTTTTATGATAAATCTATATCCTGATATCACTATGCGATGAATACTGCATATCTTCACTCTATCCTTATCTATCTACGGGGAAATCTTCTCCTGTTGCTTCTTGGGTGCAGTGCATTGTTTGCTCCTGTTTATGCCCAGAGTTCGCCCGATAGCCTTCTGCTGCAAGATGGCTGGAGGACATTCATTGAAAGTCAATTGCAGGTCGGATTGCTGAGCGAAGAGGAAGCTCAGTCGGCTGCAATGCTCTACGATGAGCTGCGGAAGATACCTCTGGATATAAATGTCGTTAGTGCGGAGGAACTACGAAGAATACCACTACTCACAGATTATCAGATCTATCAGTTCATCCACTATCGTACGGAGCATAGATCGTTTCACGAATTGTCAGAGCTGAAGCTTGTTCCTGGATGGGGCCTCTCCCTAATCGCTCAGCTTCTTCCTGTTTTGACATGCCACACCCAGGAGGAAGATCAGCACATGCTTGGAAATACTTTGCAGAGTACGTATGATGCAAGTCTCTTTTATGGGCGACATAGTAGCACGACCTTATTCCGTAAGGCTCTGCTTGGCTCATCAGATGCCATTAGATGTAGTTATAGCTATTCTACACCTAAGCGTCTTAGCCTATTTGTTGCCGGGGAAAAAGATTATGATGAACCTTGGCATCGGGAGGGGCATCGTGGCTTTGATGCCTATAGCTTTCATGTGCAGATCCAGTCGCGTACACTGACTTTGCTTGTTGGCGATTATCGGGTGACACGTGGCAGTGGGCTACTTCTGGCTCAAGGTGCTTTCCCATTGAATTATCTTTCTCTCACCCGCGGCAGGGTATGGGGATACGTCCTGTGCGTAATATGACTGAGACGGACTTCTCGAGAGGTGTCGCTTGTGTGGCTCAGATTGGAGTCTGCCGTGTGGGGGCTTTTGCTTCGCTGCGACGCTTAGATGCACACCGTACTTCAGATGGTATGCTTAGTGCCTTGAGTGAAACAGGATTACATACGAGCGAAGCTTCTTGGGAGGCACGTGGTAAGGCAAAGAGTCGTCTCTGTGGCAGCTGGCTGGAATACCATTCAGAGTCGTTCGATGTAGCTATGCAAGGGATATATCAGGATTGGCAGGGTGACCAGCTGCGACATCCGCCAGGAAGTCAAGGGGATCATAAGCTGCAGGATTGAGTAAATACGCTGCGGGTAGTCTTTCTTATCGCTATCAGACGGAGAGCGGTCATCTGAGAATGAATGGAGAAATGGCTTGGATGAATCAATCAGCGTGGGCTTTTATCCAGCATCTCTCCTATCTTCAAGGAGCATGGGCAGATATTCACCTCTCGCTTTGGCATA
>CAKMOP010000070.1 GCA_927910985.1 uncultured Porphyromonas sp.
GAAGGGACGTTTCTCTTTTATTCTGCTTGGTGACAATGTTGATAATCCCCCCGTTGGCACCATTACCGAAGATGGCGGTAGCTCCCTTGATCACCTCGATACGCTCTACCGCAGCAGGGTCGATGGAGCGGAGGTCACGACTCGTGGCTCGCAGGGGCGTAGACTGGGGGATACCGTCAATGAGGACGAGGATGCTACGCCCACGCAGGGTGTTGTAGCGCTCGTTCACATTGTTGCCCGTAGGAGGCACTCCAGGGACGAAGTAGCCGACGATGGCCTGCATATCAGGCAGGATCTGGCTCATCTCCCGAATATCTCGCTCGGGAATAATCGTGATACTTGCAGCGGCGCGCTGCTTGATCTCCGGCATACGTGAGCCTACTACGACGACGTCCTGGAGCTCGTGATCGGGATGCTGTGTCCCGTGCACACTGGGACTCTGTGCCATAGCCAAGAAGCTGTGACAGCCGAGGCCAGCGTAGGAGTAACTTACGATCGAATCATTCTATGTACTATGATAAGTAGGAAATCCCCTACTCAATCCACGAGCAGAGGAGCCACTTCTTACCTCATCAAGAGGGCGATACAAACGGTACATCACGGCTGAGACAAATGAGTCCTACTTGATGAAAAATAGCTATATATAGGTAGTCATCGAGACGTGCGACGATCCTTTTCTACTCTATTTTTATGAGTCGGTGCCCGCCTCTCCTGACGTCCGCGAACAAACCTATATAGGTCAGCCCGCTAAGCTATATAGGTCACCGCGTCGACCTATATAGCTTATCTCACGAAGCAATATAGGTCAGAGCCGCCACCTATATAGGTACGTCCTCCTCCGCCAAGAGGATGCAGAGCCGTCATCACCGCCGACTGCGAGGGGGGGGGGCAGAGTCTTCCCCATCAAAAGCCCTCGGGGCACCCCCTCTCCACCGCAGTGGAGGGAGGTGCCCCGAGGCTGTTTATGTAGCGTAGTCGGATGTACTACACCGTCAGAATTAGAAGGTGTACTTCACACCGATCTGAGCTCTCCAGCGAGAGTTGATATCGGCATAATCCCAAGGAGTGCTACGGTGATGGGTAAAGCTGTAGACTGACTTACCCGTAGCGCGATCGGTAGAGATAGCAATCGGAGTAATGTTGTCATACTGGATATATGGGCTCATACCCCATCCACGATTGAGCAGATTACCGAGGTTAATGATGTCGGCATTGAGCTGGAGCGTGTGGCGACGACCACCGATATTGAGGAAGAAGTCCTGAGCGAAGTGGAGGTCAAACTTGTGGACGAACTCAGCCATAAAGGCATTACGTGGAGCGATACGACCACGCTGCAGAGAGAGGTCACCACTGCTTGCGATGAACTGCTCGAAGCTGTCAGCCATCTCCTTGTTTGCCTTAGCCTGACGGGCTGCAAAGGCTGCATCAGTTTCATCCTTCAGCTTCGTGAGCGAAGCAGTAAAGTAGCCGTTAGCGACTTCATCCTTAGTAGGGATGTAAGCGAGGTCATTACGCAGACCTGGGATCGTACGAGCGTCACCGTTGGCATCACCGTAGTACAGGATCGAGTAGCGACTACCCGACTGACCGTTGTAGATGATACCGATCGTCGTAGCAAAGTGCTTCGCATACTCGACGCGGTAGTTGAGCTGACCTACGATGCGGTGGCGCATATCGAAGTTAGAGAATGACAGCTCTTCTCCGTTGATATCGTTCGAATAGTTATACCCCCAGTTCGAAGCAGCCTGCGAGCTCGTCCGTCATTGCCAGCCTTAGATTCGCCGAAGGTATAGGCGATCGAAGCATCAAGACCATGACCGAAGTCCTTAGCCAGCGTAGCGGTAAGGTTGTAGCTATAGCCAAGGTTATTGCTCGTGAGCAGGATCAGGTTCGTATACTGCTTAGCCAGATCTGCGTCGATCTTGTAGACAGGACGGACCTGACCATTGCCGTGGTCGAGCGTACCATTGGGACGCAGGAGGAGGTTGCGGTAGCGTACGCTGTTGAGGTTGCGCGTGTACATCCCTTCGAGTGAGGCACGGAAACACCAGGGAGCTTAGCATCGAAAGCAAGGTTCGAACGCCAGACCTGAGGATAGCGGAAGTTGTTACCGACCATATCGATCTCACTCGTCTTACCAGGCTGCATAAACTGATGATTAACATCCGAGTTGAAGCGAAGCGAAGAGACGTTCGTACCGAGGACAGCCGTACGGAGGTATTCCATACCGCTATTCGAGAAGCTATTGGCAATCCAGACGAAGGGCACACGACCAGTGAAGATACCCGTACCACCACGGACGATGTAACGACCATTCGCATCGACATCATAGCGGAAGCCTACGCGTGGGGAGAAGAGCGGACGAATGGGTGGGAGATAATTATTCGTGACGCCATATTCCTTTGCCACAGCAGAGCCATTGAAGCCAGGATTAGCTGTAGGACGATCAAGGAAGAAGGGCATATCGACACGCAGCCCATAGGTCAAGCGAAGGTGATCAGTAGCCTTCCACTCATCCTGAGCATAGAAGCCTAACTGACCAGCACGGAAGCTGGGAGCCCAGCGAGCGTCATTGGTACGAGCAATATCAGCGGCCGAATAACCATAAGACTTAGGAGCTACCTCATTAGGAGTACCGATAGCAAGGAAGTCATTCAGGGTAGCATACTCGTAGTTCCCATAATAGTTCGTGAGGTAGAGGTTACGCATACGGAAGAGTTCGTTGTGCGTACCAAAGGTCAGCGTGTGGTTACCGAGCGAGAGCGTCAGGTTATCCGTCAGAGAGAAGATATCCTGATCAAGTTCATTACCTGGAGTATCCTTATCCACACCAGCTAAGACCTGATAGCGAGCCTTACCAGCCGTACCATTGATATTCACGAAGGGGAAGGCACTGCCGAGGTAAGTGCGCTTATCGCGGATACCACTATAGCTAACACGAAGCTCATTGGAGAGCTTGTCAGAGAGCTTGGAGTTCAGCTCCGCGACGATGGTATTCGTGACGCTGTGCTTGTAATAACCATTGTTATAGAAGCGCAGACGAGTAGGAGAATTCGAGAAGTTGTAGGGCTTATCGTTGATGTGGCTATAGCGCAGCGTGAGGCGATGAGCCGAGTTGATATTCCAGTCAAGGCGTACCAGCCCCTTGAAGGTTTCGCTGGGGATGTCCTTCGTAGCATAGCTACCGCCATTATAACCAAGGCTGGTGAGCTTGTCAGCGATCTTCTTAGCATCTTCCTCGGGCACTACAGAGCCATTGCCAGGAGTAAAAGTCGAAGGACGGACGCCCTTGACATATTCACCGTTAGCAAAGAAGAAGAGCTTATCCTGTACGATAGGACCACCGAGAGTGAACCCAACCGTATTCTCATACTGCTTGTCGAGCTTCTTGCGAGTGGCAACGTTCTTACCAGCAGTCGTACCGAAGAAGTCTTGGTTATAGTAGTAGTCGTAGACCGAGCCGTGGAAGGTATTGGTACCCGACTTAGTGATAGCGTTCATACCACCACCCGTGAAGCCCGACTGACGAACATCGAAGGGAGCGATGACGACCTGCAGAGCATCGATCGCTTCCAGAGAGATCGCGTTCTTACCAGACGTGCCGAGGCCGAAGACGTCGTTATTCACAGCACCGTCAATCTGGAAGCTATTGAAGCGGTTGTTAGCCCCAGCGAAGGAGCCGTTACCATTGGCCTGAGGGGTCAGCTTAGCGATGTCCATAATGCTACGTGAGACGGTAGGGACACGCTCGATATTCTTACGGGAGAAGGCCGTACCAGCGCCCGTCTTCTGAGCGTTGAACTTGTTCCCCTTAGTACCAGTGACGACCACGGAGGTGAGCTGCTTGGTGTCGTCCTTGAGCTCGATATTGAAGGTCTCCGTTTCGCCGAGGGAGAGACTGATGTTCTCGATCTTAGTGGGCTGATAGCCGATGTACGAGACCGTCAGTGTGTAGGGTCCACCTGGGCGCATACCTACGATGCTGAAGTTCCCCTTGGCGTTGGTAATCGCGCCGTAGGTCGTTCCGGTAGGCAGGTGTTTGGCGACAATGCTGGCGCCGATGAGTGTCTCCTTGGTGGTAGGGTCGGTGATCGTACCGTTGATTGCCGAAGTCGTTACCTGCGCCCATACCCCTGGGGTGGCGAAGGCAAAGAGGGCAAGCACCAAGAGACGAAGTAGAAATTTCTTCATACGCTTTGTGAGTGTACTTGAGGCTATGACTTATAGCCTGCGGTGTGAGGGTGAATAGTGGATAGAGAGAAGTAGCAAAGAAGAGCGGACACCCATCCCTTCACTCCACGGTAGGTGGAGTGAAGGACGAGTGTCCACTATTTCTTTATCGGAGACATCTCTTAACGAGAGTGCGACGATCGACTATTCTGCGGCAGCTTCTTCTTGAGCGGGAGCTTCCTCTGCTTCAGCGGGAGCTTCGGCAGCAGCCTTAGCTTCAGCTTCAGCGAGCTTCTTAGCAGCTACAGCAGCAGCCTTGGCCTTGTTGGCAGCCTGCTCGGCTTCCAAGGCAGCCTTAGCGGCGTTAGCCTTGTCCTTAGCCAGGGTCTCACGGATGGAGCCGAGGGCACCTTCCTTCTTAGACTTCCATGCTTCGAACTTAGCGTCAGCGGCCTGCTGGTCGAATGCGCCCTTGGCGACACCACCGAGGAGGTGCTTCTTCAGGAGAACGCCTTCGTGAGAGAGGATGCTACGAGCCGTGTCGGTAGGCTGAGCACCAGTCGTGAGCCAATACAAAGCGCGCTCGAAGTCCAAATCTACTGTGGCAGGATTGGTATTGGGGTTGTAGGTACCAATCTTCTCAATAAACTTGCCATCTCGTGGCGCTCTACTGTCAGCGACGACGATCTTGTAGAAGGCATAAAGCCTTGCGACCGTGGCGCTGTAAACGGATTTTCGTTGCCATTTAAATCGGTAAAATGTTAGAACCTTCTGCTTCGTTGCATTAGATCGGCGACAAAGATACGGAATAAAACCGTATCTCACCCCACCCTACTCCAAAAGAATAAGCACGCCCCTCACTGTAGAGGGGCGTGCCTATATATAGTGTATAGGAGCCTTAGTTAGCTGGTGCTGCTGCAGGAGCGGGAGCTTCCGTCGCAGGAGCTGCGGGGGCAGCTGGGACACCCTGCTGAGGAGCAGCGCCTCCACCGAGGGCAGGCAGAGCAGTGGGCGCAGCCTTTGCAGCATTCTGCTCGAGGGTCTGCTGCGTCTTGGAGTCAGCATCAGAGCCCGTACCAAGGAAGTGCGAAGAGACAATACAGAGGACAGCCACGATGCCAAAGAGCCACCAGGTAGCCTTCTCCAGGACATCGGTAGTCTTACGCACCCCCATAATATTGTTCGTCGAAGCAAATGGAGAAGCCAGGCCACCGCCCTTAGACTTCTGTACGATGACCAGCAGCACCAAGGCAATGGATGCAATGAGAATCAGTACCGTGAGTAGGTAGAACATTTCTTATCTAATTTGTGGTGTTATTATTCGCTATCAGTCGCTCTAAGAAGCGTATCTGGTCTGCAAAGAAACGATTTTTCTCCGGATAATTCAAACTAAGAGAGCGGATAATGCGTAGCGCCTTATCGTAATGTTGCTGCTGAATATAGATCTTAGAGAGGGTCTCGGAGAGGAGTTCTTCGGCTGCGGGCTCATCGACCTGAGGAGCTGTCGGTGGAGCTGTCGGTGCCAGAGGAGTATCGAGCAGCTCAGAGAGACCCTCGGCAGGAAGGGGAGCATCAGTCTCACCTGCAAAGTAATCGAGCCCTTCCCCGCCACCTTCATAGTGGAGTACTTCGGGGAGGTCTTCGCCCGAGGTGCGTGCTCCGTCAAGGAAGTGATCGATGAGATCAAAGGCATCGGCTTCGGTCGGCTCTTCTACAGGAGGAGCTACGAAGGCAGGACGGTCGCCTTCGACCAGACGAAAGAGTTGCTCCCGATCGGGAAGAAGCACTGAGAGGCGGGCGTAGCTCCGAAGCATAGCGCACATCCCCCGTAAGCGACAGATTATATAGGTATAGGAAGGCGAAGGGGGCGCAATAGGGATAGGACTCGTAGAGCGCACGAATGGGCTCGAGCGTCTCGGCGGTGAGGCGCTTGGGATCAGCTAAATAGGAATAGAGTTCGTCGCGTGTCATCTACCAGTTCTCTACCGTAGCGTTGTAAATCTGCTTGAGGAGGTCGTCCGTAATCTCGCGTAGTAGGTCGTCCTGCACCGAGACGAAGGGCTGGCTTCGGGGGAAGTCACGGTAGGCCTTGAAGCTGCGGTCGAAGCTCTCCTTCTCATTGACGCGGTTGACGTACTTGACCTGCACGGTGACGGTGAAGACCGTTCGCTCGGCAAAGTTATCCTGACTGACAGCCATAGGTGTGAGGTCGTAGCCCGTGATGGTGCAGTTCAGCTCGAGGTCACCGGCCTGAGGAGTGAGAGAGAGGCGTGTACGACTCTCGTAGTAGTCCTTGATCTTCTCGGTGAAGCTGGAGGCGAGGATAGGGTTGACGATGGGAGCTTTGTTGATCACCTCCCCGATGGTGATGGTCTTGAGCTGGGTGTAGTCCAGAGCACCTCCGTTGGCACTATAGCGGATACTACAACCAGAGATGAGGAGGCTAAGAAGCACACCGACGAGAGCCAGGGCAGCGTGACGGCACTTATTCATCCAGTCCATATTCTTTGATTTTACGGTAGAGGGTACGCTCGGAGATCTTGAGGTCTTGTGCGGCACGACGGCGACGACCATCGTGGCGAGCCAAGGCAGCCTGAATCATACTGCGCTCAGCTTCCTCGAGCGAAAGCGGTTGTTCTTCGAAGTCAGAGACCTCTGCGTGACGGGTGGCAGGGCGAGAAGAGGCGGGAAGCTCCACGACCTCCTCCACCGAAGTATAGTCCGCTGGATGAGTGAGGAAGCTACGATAATCATCACGACCCGAGAGAGCGGCCGGATGTCCAGCCGTGGTATGCCCTTCGCTGGCTGGATAATCGCCGTGCACCTGCGTGGGAGGCACCTGCACCTCTCCGCGCATAATCCCGGCGATGAGGCTCTTCATCTCCGCCATATCCTTCTTCATATCGAAGAGCACCTGATAGAGGATCTCGCGCTCGTTGGCAAAGGACGTAGCCTCTTCGCCGAGGACGGCCTGCTGGCGCAGGGCAGGGTGATAGTCCACGCCTAATTCCTTCGGCAGGTAGCGTGCTACGGTCTCCGCCGTCACGGTACGGTCCTCCTCGAGGACGCTGATGCGGTCGGTGAAGTTGCGCAGCTCACGGATATTCCCTGGCCAGCGATAGCCCTCGAGGAGCTTCGTTGCTTCGGGTGTCAAGCGAAGGGGCGGCATATGATAGCGCTCAGCACTCATCGAAGCAAAGAGGCGGAAGAGCAGGGAGATGTCCTGCACACGACTCCGCAAGGGGGGTACTTCGATGGGTACGGTATTCAGACGAAAGAGGAGGTCTTCTCGGAAGCGCCCACGCTCGACAGCTTCTTGAAGGTTCACATTCGTAGCAGCGACGATGCGCACATCCGTCTTCTGCGCTTGGCTTGCCCCCACAGGGATAAACTCTCCCGTCTCGAGGACACGCAGCAGACGCGCCTGCGTCGAGAGGGGAAGTTCCCCTACTTCGTCAAGGAAAATCGTACCGCCCGAGGCTTCTTGGAAGTAGCCTTTGCGGTCAGTGATTGCCCCTGTGAAGGAGCCCTTCAGGTGACCAAACAGCTCGGAGTCAATCGTCCCTTCGGGGATCGCACCACAGTTCACGGCGATATACGGCCCGTGCTTGCGGATGCTACTCTGGTGGATGATCTTCGGGAAGCTCTCCTTCCCTACCCCACTCTCCCCGATCACCAGCACCGACATATCGGTGGGAGCGACCTGCACGGCCGTGCGGATCGCATGATCTAAGAGCGGGCTAGTGCCGATGATACCGAAGCGGTGCTTGATCTGCTGTATGTCTACGTTCATCTTCCGTCTGTCATTTTGTCGCACAAAGATACATAAGTTCGAGGACTATGTCACGCTCTTATCTCCACCCTCCTCCAAAGGGAATGCAGCTCCTACGCGCGTACTATATGATATATGTAGGAGCAAAGCGGACAGCACCATTCAAGCAGCTTCCGCCCCTGCGATGCATATCCCACGAGCGCCCCGAGAGGAAAGTCAATGTTCCACCCGTGGAAAGCTACTGCTCCAGCGGTGGAACAAATACTTTCCACCCAATGGAAAGGTCGTGCAAGCCCTCCGCTTCGCACCACGCTCCTACAAAGAGTCCCCACAAACAGCGATACAAGGCACAAAGACGACAAAACAAAAAGCCATCCTTCACCCCAAAAGCGAGACAGCTTTACTCGTTTTCCCCACCCTACACCCTCATTATATCCATTATCTCACAAAGACGATACAAAGCGACAAACTGCCTGCTTACCCCCTGCTACTCACCGCCTTTGCACCGCCCTTGCTGAGAGGGAAAAGCTGTAACTTTGCTCCAAAGTTTAATACTCCATCATTAGTAACAACATCATACTATGGCAACTTCAGGCAAGGACTTTCGCCTTGAAAGTGACCTGATCGGCGAACGCCAGATCAGCAACGAGCACCTCTACGGGGTGCAGACCCTTCGCGGGGAAGAAAACTTCCGCATCAGCTCCTTCCACCTCTGCGACTACTCCCTC
>CAKMOP010000071.1 GCA_927910985.1 uncultured Porphyromonas sp.
CTCCTCAGCTGCACTCTCCTCCTCCACCTCGTGAGCAACAATATGCTATGGGGGCAGCGGAAGGTGCTCCGTGTGATGAGCTACAATGTGGAGAACTTCTTCGACACCGAAGATGACCCCGAACACGATGACGACAGCTTCCTCCCCACGGGTGCACACCGCTGGACGCGCGCACGCTACCAAGAGAAGATACAGCACATCGCCGAGGTCATCAGTGCAGTGGGCGAAGAAGCCTTCCCAGACTTGATCGCCCTCACAGAGGTAGAGAATGCCACCGTGCTCAGCGACCTGATCCATCGCACCGCTCTCGGAGAGAAGATGGGCTACCGCTATGCGCTTACCCACGGCGAAGATAAGCGAGGCATCAACGTAGCGCTCCTCTATGCCCCATCGAGCTTTCGACTCATCGCGACCGAGGAGATTCCCGTACATTTCTCCTTTGACTCCCTGCGACGCACACGAGCTCTGCTGCGTGTCACGGGGGAAGTTCCCTCAGGGGATACGCTTCATCTTTTCGTCTGCCACCTACCTTCACGCCGTGGAGGGGCACTGAGCACAGCCCGCTACCGCGAGTATTGCGGCACACTTCTTCGCACGCAAGTAGATAGTCTGATGCGGATGGGTGGCACACAGACCCATTGCCTCCTCCTCGGAGACTTCAATGGTGATCCAGAAGAAGCACCCACTACGGTGGCACTCCGTAGCTTACTTTATACGGATGAGCTCTCGTTCAAGGACCTTCCTGCTGCACAGCTTATCGCACTTCTACACCGAAGGAATCAAGCAAGACGTCCCAGGGAGCTACTGCTACCAAGGCGTGTGGTCACAGCTCGACCAAGCGCATCTCACCGCATCCCTATTACAGGGGCGTGGGCATCTGCACTATATCGCAGGGAGTGCCACGACAGTCGTCCGCCCCTTCTACACCAGCAGACTCAGCGGAAGTGGCACGCTCGTACCGTGGCGCACCTATGGAGGCACCTTCTATCGAGGAGGATATAGCGACCACTTCCCCATCCGTCTACTCCTCGAATATGAATAACAGCAGCGAGTAAAAGGAGAAAAGGCATTGCCTCCTATGAAGCAATGCCTTTTTATTTTCACAGAGCCGAAAGCCGGACTCGAACCGGCGACCTATTCATTACGAATGAATTGCTCTACCAACTGAGCTATTTCGGCACACCTTACCGAGGGTTGTCCCTCAAATGCGTTGCAAAGGTAGGTAATTATTTTAGATCTTCCAAAAGTTCATCCAAGAAGCGATCCAGCTCTTCTCCTACGCCATCGAGCAGCGGCGGCTCGATTTTGATGAGGTCTTCATCCAAGAAGAGCAAGTCCTCGATGACGGTGAAGTCGGGACGAATCAGTTCGACAGAGAAAGGGCGGGCGAAGCACGGGCGATCCCAAAAGCCTTTCTGCTCGAGGCGAGTCACCAGCTCACGAAGGGTCTCTATCGCCAGGGAGGATGGTTCACCTTCCGCTCCCGTCTCAGCCCAAGCAAAGACAGGGACGTGGCTAATCTCCTGATCCTCGTCATCATAGAGATGTAGTGTACCTGTAGCACAATCTGCTAAGAGGAAAAGATCTGTGATAGGGCGAGTGATGATCGGCGATTCTTCGCTGACCAAGGAAAGGAAGTGCTTTCTCAGGAGCTGTAGTTCACGTTCGTTGCTTTGCGACATAATGCTTCGTGTTCTATTAGGAGCGGACTCACCGGGGAGAGTTCTCTTGTCCGACACACAAAGGTAAGCAGGAATCTCCATTTCCCCGCATAGAGCGCTACACTGAAATAGATTCCTCTCTATCCCCTTCACTTGAGCCGGTGAGGAAGCTGTAGATTGAGGCTTCTTTGTAGCTTCTTCACCCGCTGACAGTCTCTACTGGATAAGCATCTCTTCCACGAAGGCTGCGCCGACCTATATAGCTCACCGCACGAAGCTATATAGTCTCAGATCCGACCAATATAGGTCAGCGTGCGAAGCTATATTGGTCAAAATGCAAAGCAATATAGCTTCGTCCAGCAAGCAATAGAGCACATCGCCATCTCCCGTAGCGAATCAATCTTCCCACTGTATCCAAAGCCTTTACAGAGAAGGGAGATAGAGCCAATAACAGCAGAATGCGGGAGCCTCTCGACCACGAGCTCCACAGCCGAGCCGAAGAGACGGGAGGAGTCATCCAGCGATAACCCTTTGAGTAGCGATAGTAAAGTCGTGAAATAGTCTTACCTTTATGGCGTTCATACATCAATAAAATCTCTAATCGAAAAGGATTATGTCTAAGTCCTCAAGTGGAAACTTCTTCCTCGGCCTGCTTCTCGGGGCAGCTGCAGGGGCAGCCGCAGCCTACTTTGCTGACCGCAACAAGCGCGAAGCTTTCTCCGAAAACTTCTCCAGTGGCGTAGAGCGTGCTCGCGACAGCATCGTCGAAGGATACTACGAAGCGAAGAACCGCTATAACCGCTACCGCAATAAGCTCACCGAAGAGACGAATGATCTACTCGATGAGATTGCAGATAACGATTAGTCTTCGCACACAACGTCCTTCCTAAGGATAAGGCGAATACACGAATGCGACACGTCCTCAGCGCAAGGGAGGTCAGTAGCTTCGTGTATTCGCCTTTCTTTCTTCTTCTCCTTATATAATAGTGTATCGCCGTGCAAAA
>CAKMOP010000072.1 GCA_927910985.1 uncultured Porphyromonas sp.
TGATGCGCTTACACTTCGATGGGCAGGAGTTTGAGTTCCCCATCGATCAGCTTGCCCTTCAAGGGCCGCACAACCTACAGAATGCGATGGCGGCTTCTATCGCAGCACTACGCTTAGGTGTTCCTCACGATGTGCTACGTCGCGCCTTGAGTGACTTCGTCAACGTGCCTCACCGCCTGGAGAAGGTCGGGGTGCTCGATGGCGTGCGCTATATCAATGACTCCAAGGCGACCAATGTCAGCTCCACCTACTACGCCCTCAGGACGATGACGACTCCCTATGTACTCATCCTCGGTGGTGAAGATAAGGGGAATGACTATCTGGATATCACAGAGCTGATTACCTCTGGGGCACGCGGGCTGGTCTTCCTCACGACCGATGTGCTGAAGCTGTACAAGAGCTTCCACGGCAAGGTGCCTCAAATCGCTTCCGCCCTCTCGATGGAGGAAGCTATAGGGCACGCTCGTGCTATGGCGCAGCCCGGAGATACGGTGCTCCTTTCTCCAGCATGTGCGAGCTTCGACCTCTTCAAGAGCTATATCCATCGTGGAGACTGCTTCCGTGAGGTGGTACAAGGTCTGATCCAATCCGAAGAGAAGCATGGCTAAAGAGCAAGACTTGGCTGAGCCCAAGCTGTCATGGACGCGCCGTGTCTTCAGTGGAAACGGTCTCCTGTGGGCTTTGTACTTCCTGCTCCTTTTGGTCTCGCTCTATACGGTATCGAGTGCGTTAAGCTCGGAGGTATATAAGAGCCTATCGTCTGGCGGGGGAACGAATCCTATCCTTAAGCATTGTTTGATGCTCTTCTTAGGGGGGAGCTGCCGCTGTCCTTTGCAGTACGATTAAGGGTCGCGCACTGCGCTATACTTTACCTCGGAGCTACTTGCTCGCAATGATAGGGCTCTGCATCGCTCAGTTCGTCTTAGGGGTGAATACGAACGGTGCAGAGCATGGATTCGTGTGCTGGGGATGACGCTCCAGCCCTCGGAGTTTTACCGCATCTTGCCTGGTGCTGTGGGGAGCGTATGTCGCAGGGAAGGATACAGTAGAGAACCCACAGAAGGAGCGTGCCTATTGGGTCTACTGGATTATTATCTTCCTGCTCTCGATCCTTATTCTCGTCAGCAACCTCTCTACCTTCCTGATCTTCTTTGCCTTCTTGTACCTTTATTCGTGGGTGCTCAAGGCTCCGAAGCGCTTTATGTATCGCGTCTCGGTCATCGGGATTGGGGTCATTGCGCTGGGTGGAGCTTATCTCTATTTAGCTCCCGAAAGTATGCTCCCGGGGCGTGCCGTGACGTGGCACAACCGTCTCCACGGAGCGGTCAATGAGCGCGCGGATAAGTTCGCCATCACGGATGCGAATCGTCAGGAGCAGATGGGGCGTATGGCGATCGCCAACTCCAAGCTCTTGGGACGCGGCCCGGGGAACAGCAAGATGCGTGACTCGCTCTCGCAGGCGTACTCTGACTACCTCTATGCGATCATCATCGAAGAATATGGCTTCTTAGGCCTCATCTTCATCCCGTCGCTTTACTTCGCCTGGATGCTCATCGGCTATCGAGAGGCGCGGAAGCAGACGAACGTCTATCGCAGTAATCTCATCAAAGGCTTCGGGATCCTCTATCCAATGCAGGCTCTGGTGAATATGATTGTTGCTTCGGGGATCATCACTACAGGGCAGACGCTTCCGCTGATCAGCTATGGGGGCTCATCGATCATTGCGACAAGTATCGCCTTCGGCATCATGATATCTGCTTCTAAGATCGATAGGCCCAAGCGCACAGAAGCACTTGCTCAAGCTGCCGCGAGCGAACAGACAGCTCCAGAAGTCGCCTGTCCTGAGGAGGAAGAGGCGACAGAGATCCCCCTGACTTCGACCGAAACACAAGACATCGAATAGAAACTATGATCCAGCGTGCTATCATCAGCGGTGGCGGGACGGGCGGGCATATCTTCCCTGCTGTCTCGATCGCCGAGGCTCTTCGCCGCCGTTACCCAGATATTGATATTCTCTTCATCGGCGCCGAAGGGCGTATGGAGATGGAGCGTGTACCCCAAGCGGGCTTCCCCATCCGTGGGCTGAAGATCCGTGGTCTTGACCGCAAGCGTCCGTGGCGCAATATCGGCGTACTACGTGACTTCCTGCGTGCGCTCATCACCGCTCGCGATATTATTCGTGAGTTCCGCCCCGAGATCGTCATCGGTGTTGGCGGCTATGCCAGTGCTCCGACGCTCAAGGCTGCTCAGAGCTTGGGCGTACCTACGCTCATCCAGGAGCAAAATTCCTACGCGGGGGTGACGAACAAGTTCTTGGCGCGCCGTGCCGACCGCATTTGTGTCGCTTACCCCGAGATGGAGCGCTTCTTCCCGAAGGAGAAGATCGTGCTGACGGGTAATCCCCTGCGTCCTGCGATTGAGTATATGGAGGATGGACTGCGAGCGGAAGCACTGCGCTACTTCGGTTTGCCTGCTGATACCAAGCGTGTTGTCGTCGTTATCGGTGGTAGCTTGGGTGCGCTGAGCATCAATGAGAGTATCGGCTCGCGCCTGGATGAATGGGCTAAGTCGGGCGTAGCGCTGATCTGGCAGACGGGTAAGGGCTTCGAGGCGAAGGCGCAGGAGCTGCTCAAGGCGTACGACTTCCCTGTCTACTCTTCAGCCTTCATCCAGCGTATGGACTTGGCTTATGCCGTGGCGGATGTTGTAGTGTCGCGCGCTGGTGCCAGCTCGATCTCGGAGCTCTGCTTCCTCGGTAAGCCTACCATCCTCGTCCCTTCGCCCAACGTAGCCGAAGACCACCAGACGAAGAATGCTTTGGCTCTTTCGACGCGCTCAGCAGCCTTGCTGATCCCGGATACCGAGGCGCGTGCGGAACTGACTCCTCGTGCTATTGCGCTCGTCCAAGATCCCACGCAGTGTGCTTCACTCTCGGAAGAGATACGTAAGCTCGCCCTCACGGAGGCTGCCGATCGTATCGTGGACGAAGCCGAGAAGTTAGTGGCGTTTGCTCCGAAGAAGTAACCGAACTCCTTCCGAAGAAATAGAGCAGAGGCTGCGACCTGGGATATCCCGAGGTCGCAGCCTCTGCTGTATGATGAGCCGTGTGGCTCGAGGTGTGCGCTTAGAGCTTGAAGGTCACACCGAGGTTGAGGTTCGAGATACCATAACCAAGTTCGGCGAAGGCACCTACACTTTCGGTGAAGAAGTAGCGAGCACCGAGATAAGCTGTGATGCCGATGTCGCTGCTGGCAGCCTTGACACCAGGGATAGCCTCACCAGACCAAGAGGAAGAGGCTAAGTTGTAGGAGAGCATCAGCCCTGCATAGGTGTCGAGCTTGGGGGCGAACTGATAGTGGAAGGCGCCGCGAGCACCGAGGATGGCATAGGACGAGCGGTACTTCGATACACCATAGTTTGCGCTGCTGGCCGTGTAGCCGACATAGCCCCCGACGGAGATAGAGCCGTTGTTGCCGTTGATGAGGTTGTCGACGACACCGTAGTCAAGGCTCACGGAGAGGGGAGGGATGGTGAGGTTGGAGTAGATGGAGCCGATACCGATACCAGCGTTGACAGCCGTAGAGCCCTTGTGGAAGATTTCCTGAGCATTGGCGAGGCTGACACTACCTACGAGGGCGAGTGCAGCGAGGAATACTTTCTTGATCATATACTTTTTGTGAAATAATGAAGTCGTGGAAGAACCTTTGGATAGCCATATCCAATGTCTCCGCTCCACAAAGATAAAGGGAAGCCCGCAAAGAAACAAGCTCAATCCGTTCGCTGCGAATGGATTGAGCTTGTTTGTGATTTAGGGGTGCGCTACTTGTCTTCGCTTGCTGGGAGGAAGCGGTGTAGTAGGGCATAGCCGACGACTCCAGAGACGATGGTGCCAGCGAAGATGCCGAGCTTGGCTTCGTTGAGGAGCTGTGCCATATCGGGCGCATCGTAGGCGAGGTTGGCGATGAAGAGGGAGACGGTGAAGCCGATGCCACCGAGTACCGAGAGGCTGATGAGGCGAGGGAGATTCATCCCTTCGGGCCAGTCGCAGAGCTTGACACGTATGGCGATATAGGTGAAGAGGCTGATTCCTACGGTCTTCCCGAGGAAGAGCCCCATCAGGATGGCTAAGGGGAGACCTAAGAGCATATCCGCCGAGATATTCCCGAAGGATACTCCAGCATTGACGAAGGCAAAGAGGGGAAGAATAAAGTAGTCGACCAAGGGCTTCAGGGCGTGCTCGAGCGTCTGGACCGGACTGATGGCACTGCCTGCGGTGTGCTTGATCTCCTCGATGCGCTCCATCTGTTCGTGCGAGAGAACGAGGGCGCGTGAAGATTCGCGAGTCTCCGTAGAGAGGCCGCTGGTCTGCTCGTGGAGCTTGCGTGACAGTTCGCGGATATGCACCTTCGTCCCAGCAGGGATACAGAGAGCCACGAGGACACCGGCAATCGTCGGGTGGATACCCGACTGCAGGAAGAGTGCCCAGACGGCGATACCTGCGATGATGTATGGCTCGAGCGTGTGTACACGCAGTCTTCCAAGGAGTAGGACGAAGGCGACTAAGATCAGTCCGATGACTAAGGGCAGTACGGCGACTCCCTCACTGTAGAAGAGGGCGATGACGATGATGCCCCCGATGTCATCGGCTACGGCCAGCGTAGCCAGGAAGATGTACAGGCTCTTGGGGACGCGTGCACCTAAGGCGCTAAGTACGGCTAAGGCAAAGGCGATGTCGGTAGCCATCGGGATGGCAGCCCCGATGCTCTCTGGGTGATTGGGCGTGATGAGCAGGAAGAAGAGGACGGGGAAGAGCATCCCTCCGAGGGCGGCGATGACGGGAAGCAGTGCCTTCTTCGGCGAGGCTAATTCCCCGACGAGGAGCTCCTGCTTGATCTCCAGCCCCACGACGAAGAAGAAGATCGCCATAAGGGCGTCATTGACGACCTGGCTGATGGTCATCGTATGCCCCATATGTCGGAAGAGCTCGATACCTCCGATGATGACTTGCACGGGGTAGTGGAGGAAGTCCAGGTAGCGAGCATTCCACGAGGAATTAGCGATGGTGACGGCTATGATCGTGGCGATGAAGAGCAGCACCGAGGGATTGGGGCGAAAGGCTGAGAGACGCTGGCGTAGAGAGAGCCTTTGGGTAGGAGTAGTACTCATCTTTTATATCTAAGTGGGCTAGGACGAAGGAGCACATTGTGCGAATTGTGGTGTTTGTGGATGGTCTGGGGATAAAGGAAGGATCAGTCTTCAGGGGAAGACTGACCATTATGTTCCGAACCAACACAACAAAGTTAGCGTATTTGCACTAAATAGCCTTGCAGTAGGTGATTTTGTTCACTCTGATAGGATGTGCTCTGCCGCATAAGATGTACCCAATAGTTCGCCTGCGAGAGGGACAAAGTTGGCTGAGCTTGCTTCGCTCTATGGAGCTTGGCGCGCGCGAGGCGTACGTAGGGTGGGGGAGAGTGATATGGCTTGGCGGAGCAAGCAATATAGGTCGTCAGGTCGATCAATATAGGTCGCGGGGAAAAGCAATATAGGTCATTGAGCTGAGCAATATAGCTTTGAGCGGTGACCTATATTGGTTGGTATCGCTCCCCTTATGGAGTAGCTGTCTCCTGCATAGGCGGTATGCCGTGGGTGTGGCTGATAAGGGTGCTGTTTGTGACGATGAAGGAAGGGACGCTGCGCTGGAATAAGGCCTTTGAACAGACTGGCTTCAAGGACGCGGCTGAGGTGTGTAGATAAAGAGGCTTTTTAGAAGTATGGTGTTTTGTATTGAGCGGGTGTAATTTCTGTTAATAAAAGGAAGTGTGTACTTTTGTATGACAATTTTATAAATAGAGAAGAATGGAACCCTTAATTTATGAAGTATATCGCCCTCTGACGGGAGAAGAGATCAACATCCTTAAGCAGCACGCTAATTCTGCAGACGACTGGAGCCAGGTCTGGGTCAAGGACGGCTTCGTCCCTCGCTACATACTTAATACCCACTTCTCGGGCTGGGTGCGCTTAGGGCTCTTCGAGAAGACCTTCGACTTGCCTGGTGGCATCTCCAAGCACTCGGGGCTCTACTATACCTACCTGCACAATGTCGAGGTCGGCGACAACTGCTGCATCGAGCACGTCAATAACTATATCGCTAACTATACCATCGGCGAAGAGTCCTTCATCAGCAATGTCGATACCATCTTAGTCGATGGCGAGACGACCTTCGGTAATGGAGTAGAGGTCTCCGTCCTCAATGAGACAGGCGGACGCGAGGTGCTGAGCTATGACTACCTCTCGGCACACGAAGCCTACTTCATGGCGATATACCGCCACCGCCCTCAGCTCATCGCGGAGCTGCGCCGCCTCATCTCCGCCTACATCGACGGCCTACGCTCCGACCACGGCACGATCGGTGACCACGCGCACATTACGGACGTCGGGAATATCACCAACGTGAAGATCGGTCCTTATGCCCGCATCATCGGCACGCGCCGCCTCTACAACGGGAGCATCAATAGCGTCCAGGAAGCCCCTATCAGCGTAGGATATAGCGTCATCTGTACGGACTTCATCATCTCTTCTGGCTCACGCGTAGAGAGCGGCACGGCTCTTTCGCGCTGCTTCATCGGACAGGCGTGTACTTTGGCACACGGCTATTCGGCTTCGGACTCCCTCTTCTTCAGCAACTGCCACGAGGAGAACGGTGAGGCTTGCGCCATCTTTGCTGGTCCCTTCACCGTCACGCACCACAAGTCCACCCTGCTCATCGCCAGCCAATTCTCCTTTATGAATGCTGGCTCGGGCTCGAATCAGAGCAACCACATGTACAAGCTCGGGCCCATCCATCAAGGGATTATGGAGCGTGGCGCGAAGACTTCGTCCGACTCCTACATCCTATGGCCTGCACGTATCGGGGCGTTTTCGCTCGTCATGGGGCGACACACTACGCACCCCGACCTGTCGAACCTGCCCTTCTCCTACCTGATCGAGTCGTGTGATACCACCTTCCTCATCCCTGGGGTCAACCTCAAGAGCGTGGGGACAATCCGTGATGCGCAGAAGTGGCCACGCCGTGACGCACGCACCGACCCACGCCGCCTCGACCAGATCAACTACAATCTGCTGAGCCCCTACACCATACAGAAGATGCTCAATGGGCGTGCGCTACTCCACGAGCTACGTCGTGTCGCTGGGGCAACCTCCGAGATCTATTCCTACCAGAGTGCGAAGATCAAGGCCTCTTCCCTCCGTAAGGGGATTCACTACTACGAGCTGGCAATTCATAAGTTCCTCGGCAATTCCCTCATCAAGCGACTTGAGGGGCTCGCCTGTACCTCCATAGAAGTGGTACGCCAAGCCCTGAAGCCACGCACCTCCATCGGTCTCGGGGAATGGGTCGATCTCTCGGGGCTCATCGCTCCGAAGGCGGAGGTGCTACGCATCATCGAGGACATTGAGACGCGTCGTATCGAGGAGATCGGTGCGCTGCAGCAGCGACTCTCGGACCTGCACCTCCACTACTACGAGTACGAATGGACGTGGGCGTATGACAAGATTAGGGAGTTCTACGGCATCGACCTCAGTGCAGTCACGGCCGAAGAGATTGCCACGCTGGTCGAGCGCTGGCGGACATCCGTGGTCGAGCTTGACCGTGAGCTCTATGCTGACGCGAAGAAGGAGTTTTCCCTTTCGGCGATGACGGGCTTCGGAGCCGATGGCGACGAGCACGTGCAGGCTCAGGACTTCGAGGAGGTACGTGGTGCCTTCGATAGCAACACCTACGTGAAGTCTATCCTCCAGCATATCGAGGAGAAGAGTGCCCTCGGCGAAGAGTTGCTCGGGCGTCTTGCTCCCTTGCGCTGAGGTAGTAGCCGATAGCATCCACCCTTCCTATTGAGGTAAGGGGGAATAAACGCACGGAGCGAACCATTGATCACAATGGTTCGCTCCGTGCGTTTTGTGGGGAAGGGCTTAGCGGTCTTGAGGCTCGGGGGGGCGCAGAGAAGCGGCCTTGCCAGCGGTGTCGCTGTCGCTCCATCATCTTCGCTTCGGCAGAGTTGGCCTCATCCGACTGCCAGAAGTGTTCGCTGGCAATCGCATCGGGGAGGTAGGCTTGCTGGACGAAGTGCTCCGGATAGTCGTGGGCATAGCGGTAGCCATCGCCGTAGCCTAAGTCCTTCATCAGCTCGGTGGGGGCATTGCGCAGGTGTAGCGGAACGGGGAGGTTGCCCGTCTGCTTGACGAAGCTGAGGGCACGGTTAATCGCCATATAGGCGCTGTTGCTCTTCTCGCTACAGGCTAAGTAGATGACCGTCTCAGCCAAGGGGATACGCCCTTCGGGCCAGCCGATACGCTCCAGAGTCTGAGCGCAGGAGGTGGCGAGCAGTAGGGCGTTGGGGTTAGCCAGGCCGATGTCTTCGGCTGCGGAGATCATCAGACGGCGTACGATGAACGAGGGGTCTTCCCCTCCCTCGATGAGGCGCGCGAGCCAGTAGATAGCTGCATCGGGGTCACTTCCTCGGATGCTCTTGATAAGGGCAGAGGCGATGTCGTAGTGCAGTTCTCCCCCCTTATCGAAGGCTAAGGGGTTGGTCTGCACCCGCTGACTGATCAGTTCGTCTGTGATCTGTAGGGGATCGGAGGCGGTGGAGAGGGCGACAAGCTCTAAGATATTTAGGGCGCGGCGCGCATCTCCGCCTGCATAGCGCAGGAGAGCAGCCGTCTCTGTCAGCTCAATGGTGCGACGAGCAAGGAACTCATCGGTAGTGATGGCGTGATGCAAGAGCCCGAGGAGCTCCTCCGAGGAGAGGGGCTGTAGGGTGTAGACCTGACAGCGAGAGAGGAGCGGACGGATGACTTCGAAGCTGGGGTTCTCGGTCGTCGCACCGATGAGCGTGACGATGCCTTGCTCCACGGCAGCTAAGAGGGAGTCCTGCTGGCTCTTGCTGAAGCGATGGATCTCATCGATGAAGAGGATGGGACGTACCGCAGAGCCGAAGATGCCACTCTGCTCGCTCTGGATGCGCTCCAGCACTTCGCGCACGTCCTTCACGCCCGAATGCACGGCACTCAGCGAGTAGAAGGCAGTGTCAAGGCTGTGGGCAATGATCTCCGACAAGGTCGTCTTGCCCACCCCAGGAGGTCCCCAGAAGATGAGCGAAGGGAGACGTTGCTGCTCGAGCATCGGGCGGAGGATGCCCTGCGCTCCGACCAGATGGGACTGACCGAAGTAGTGCTCGAGGCTCGTCGGGCGCATTCGCTCGGCCAGGGGGCTTGAGGGTGGTCATAGGCGACAGTGAGGCTGGTGGTAGAGGTTAGTGAGGAAGGTCGCTGTAGCGTCGACGGCCACGGAGGTAGTATTGCACCAAGAGGCTGTAAGGCTTCCTCAGGTGGGGGGCGAGGGGACGAACGGTCTTAGCGAGGTTCTCCCGGCGCACTTCTTCGTAGCGCAGTCGCTTGATCATGAAGCAGCGCCAGCTTTCGAGCACCGCATAGCAGTGGCGGGGCTTGAGCCGAACGAGGTAGATGAGGGCGGCTAAGAGGTCGAGGAAGAAGCGGTAGAGCAGGACGCGCGAGAGGCTTGGCGTAGGGAGGTTCTTGTAGATCATCAGGAGGTTGTTCCTGAAGTTGAGGAAGACCTTCCTCGGGCTCTCGGCTGAGAGGCTTGCTCCGCCTACGTGGTAGACGACGGAGGTGGGGGCGAAGACGATGCGATGCCCGCGCGCATTGATTCGCCAGCACAGGTCGATCTCTTCCTGATGAGCGAAGAAGACGGTATCAAGTCCCCCAACTTCGAGGTACACATCACGGCGGATGATGAGACAAGCCCCCGATGCCCAGAAGAGATCCACAGGGGTAGCATACTGCCCATTGTCCTCCTCGATGGAGCCGAAGAGCCGTCCACGGCAGAAGGGATAGCCAAGGGTGTCGATGTATCCTCCTGCAGCACCAGCGTACTCGAAGTCCTTCGGGCTGCGCTGTGCTCGGATGGTGGGCTGTACGGCAGCGATGGTCGGGTCAGAGGCGAGCAGGCGAAGGGGCTCATCGAGCCAGCCTGCGGTGAGCTCAACGTCGCTGTTGAGCAGGACGACGGTCTTATAGTTGAGCTCGGCGATGGCCTTGTTGTAGCCCGCAGCGAAGCCGTAGTTTTCGCTGAAGCAGAGGAGGTGTACCTCAGGGTGATGCTTGCGGACGAAGGCGATGGAGTCGTCTGTCGAGCCGTTGTCTACGATGATGAGGTCTACGCCTTCGGGGGTGTGTTGCACCCAAGAGGGGAGGAAGGCCTCCAGGAGGCTATGGCCGTTCCAGTTGAGGACGACGACGGCCACCTCTCGTTGTGTAGTGGGATGCATAGCGTGTATAGTGTAGTTAGTTGTCTTTCGCGGAGTCAAGGAGTGCTTGTAGTCGGGTGCTGCGCACGGCATTGGGATAATGCTCGAGGGGACGCTTCCAGCGCTTGTGCGACCACAGCCAAGCGGCAGGGTCGCGCTGGATATTCGCCTCCATCAGTCGGGCGTAGCGTTCGGTGATGGTATAGTTCGGCAGGTCGCCCTCCTTAGGATCGTAGAGAGGCAGGTAGCGACCTACGAACTGGATGGGACTTCTTCGCTCGATGTCGAAGTAGAAGATGGGCAGGTGGTACTTCCTCCCTAAGCGTTCGATGCCATCCAGCACGGCTGTCGGCTGGTGGAGGAAGTCGGTGAAGTAGGTGGCGTGAACCGATGCCCGGGGCTTGGTCGGTAATCATCGCGACGAACCAATGGCGTCCGTCTTGGGCACGCACGTACTCGACGATGTGGCGGGCGATCTTGTCTTTGGAGACGAGACGAGCCCCGAAGCGCTGGCGTTGCTCGGCGAAGAGGCGGTCCAGTGCCTTATTCTTCAACGGGCGATAGACCTGATCCATCGAGTAGCCGATGGTCGCGAGCTGGAGCTGACCGGTGGAGAAGAGCTCCCAGTTGCCGTAGTGCCCGAGGGCGACGAGGACGCAGTCGTAGCTCTTCGCTGCCTCCTCGAGGGGGGTGAGGTCGGGCATAATGAAGTGCTCGCTGGTGATGCGCTCGGGGGACTGGTGTAGGAGCTTGGGGGTGGAGATGAAGTTGTAGGCGAACTGCAGGTAGAAGTCTCGCTCAATCTTCCGAAGCTCTTTGAGGCTCTTCTCGGGGAAGCTGCGGGAGAGGTTGGCACGTATGACGGCACGGCGATAGCCCACGATGCGACCGAGGAGGAAGGCGAAGGCGTGGCACAAGCCGTGGACAAACACCCACGGCAGGCGTGCCAAGAGACCGAAGAGGCCACGCAGGAGGTAGTAGGTCAGTCGCTCAGTCATCGCTGTATCTTCAATAGATGAAGCTCCCCG
>CAKMOP010000073.1 GCA_927910985.1 uncultured Porphyromonas sp.
GGTAGTTACGTGGTATGATGATGGGGACTTCATCGCTCTCGGGATCATAGCTCCAGTCCTCTGCCTTCACGTCAAGGAAGGCATCGGGCACGGACTCGAAGAACATATAGGTCGAGACACCCATCCCTAAGGTGAGCCCAGCTGAGACCTGAAACTTCGATGGGATGAAGCGTCCGACTTTTAGGGCAAAGTCCTGCTTCTCGAGAGCTTGGATCTCGGAGGTGGTGAAGCTATTATCCTTCTTCCCCGAGAGAAGCCCCCCACGTACCTGCTTGCTGAGGATGATGTAGTCGCCCTTCATAAAGCGGTCTTTCGCTCCGAGGACGCTGGTGGCATCTTGGTAGAACTGGCAACCTAAGAGGATAATTGCCATCCCGATGAGGTTCGCAACGAAGAAGCCGAAGAGCTGTAGCGGGCTGATGTGCCGGCTCAGTAGGCGTATGACAAGTCTATTCATAGGGTCAGAGCTGGTAGGTGTGGTGGTAGTCCAGCGGTAGGTGCTTACCTACGGAGGTGACGATGACGGAGGCTCCCTGGGCGGTAGCTTCGGCAGTGATGAGGGCGGCTAAGGTGCGACTATTTGCCTCGTCAAGGTGGCTGATGGGCTCATCGAGGAGGAGGAAGTCGAAGGGCTGGCAGAGCGCGCGGATAGCAGCTAAGCGCTGCTGCTGCCCGAGCGAAAGAAGGCGTGCCGGACTCTGGAGCTTGTCGGCAATGCCTAAGGCTTCGAGGTAGCCTTCGATGGTCTTACGCTCCTTGTGCCCCGTGAGTTGGTTTTTAATCCACACGTTGTCCCAAGCCGATAGCTCGCCGAAGAGGCGCATATCCTGAAAGAGGAAGCTGAGTGACTCGCGGCGTATGCGCCCCCAGTCCGAAGCGGAGAGGGTGCGTATATCCTCGTTGTCGAAGGCGATGCGCCCCGAATAGTCGCCTCTCCAGCCGTAGACGAAGCTACAGAAAGACGACTTACCAGCCCCCGAAGAGGCTTCTATAAGGTAGTGTTTGCCACGCTCGAGACTTAGTGTCTGCTGCCAGACTTCGGAGGTCAGGTCGGTGCGCTCACGGAAGACCTCAGGAAGGACGTTGGAGAGAGTAATGTGCTGCATAAGGGAAAGGGCGAGAGGAATCGCCGGTCTAATTGGATGCGGATGGCGGCCATCAGTAGAGAAGTCCCGTGACTACCAGCGTGCAAGATATAGATTATCAGTGTATGATGCAAGCCGATATACTCAATAGCAAATGTCCTGTCATCGAAGCTTGCTCTTCGATGACAGGACATTGTCGTTGGTTACCCGCGCCGTAGTAGGCGGCTATAAGCCCACGAGGTGAGGAGGAAGTATACTAAGGCTTGTACCCATAGTGTGACGTACTGCGGAAGGATGTCGGGAAGTCTTGCCCCCATACTGCTTACCGCTACGAAGGCTTGTACTCCTGCCGTCGAGGGGATGAGGTAGCCCAAGGCACGTAGTGGCGCAGGAATAGCAGTCAGTGGCCACGATAGCCCTGAGAGGAAGAGGAAAGGAATGGAGGTGAAGACCCACAGGAGCATCGCCTTCTCACGGTGGCGCGTCACGGAGACTACAGCCCAGCGAGAAGAAGATCATCGCTAAGATCATTGGCACGAAGAGCACCACATAGGTCGAGAAGTCTGTGAGCTGAGGCAGCCCGAAGAGCCACGGAGCGATGACCAGCGTGAAGAGCGAGGTCACCGTATAGAGGAGGAAATAGCAGAGCGCACGCCCGATGAGCAGGCGCATCACGCTGACATAGTGCCCACCGACATAGAGCATCGGTTGGCTCAGCCCACCACGCTCGCGCTGTGTCCCCGACATCATCGCTATGCCGATGAGGAGTGTTTGCTGGATGATGAGCACTAATACCCCTGGGAGCAGGAAGCCTTGGAAGCCCCCTTGTGGATTGTACGGAGCGATCCATTCGCTCTCGATGGGGCGCACGGCGATGCGTGTCGCCTGCTGAGAGGCTCCGTGGTGGCGGTTAGCTTCGACTTCGCGCCCCATCGTTAAGGCTACTTCGGTCGTCGCCAGAGCGAAGGCCTTGTAATAGAGAGCAGAGACAAAGGTCGCGTGCAGGTCGACGTGCGCCTGCCGTCCTGACATCAGGTTGCTCGCGAAGTCTTCGGGGATGATTAATATACCATAGGCTCGCTCTTCGGTGACAAGGCGGTAGGCTTCTGATTCACCAGCGACCTGCGCCACGACACGTACATCGGGCGAAGCATCCACACGGCGTGCAAACTCCCGCGCCTCAGCCGAGTGACTTCTGTCGATGATGACCAAGGGGGCTTCTCGTACGACTTCGCTCCCATAAAGGGCGGAGTAGAGGAAGGGATAGACGAAGGGGACAACGAGGAAGAAGAGAATAGCCCCGCTATCAGCAAAGATATTACGCAGCTCCCTGAGGCATACTTGCCACAGATCACTGGCGCGGAGGCGAAGGGAAGTGAGGATATTCATACGCGCATCAGGCGATGTAGCCGACATTCAGTAGGTACTTCCTTAGGCGAGGAAGCATAAGAAGTGGCAGGAAAAGGAAGGCTAAAAGCCCTATGTAATGCGGTAGGGCTTCGGAGAAAGGAGCTCCGAGGAGGGCTTGGCTAATACCGATCTGGAAGTAGTAACGCAAGGGGAAGATATAGGCTAACGCCTGCATCGGTGGCATCATCGCACTTACGGGGATGCTCATCCCCGAGATGGAGAAGGAGAGCATCCCGAGGAGACTTCCCAAGCTCATACCCATACGTAGCACTGGGATGAGCGCAATGAAGAAGACCCCAAGAGCCTGCGCCGCGAGGATGAGCAGGAGCATCGCCAGTCCCATCGCCCCCCAACCCGACTGCAGCGGATAGCCCATCCATCCATAGAGGATGCCTTGGATCATCCACCCCGAGAGGAGGAAGAGGAGGGTCTGCGGTAGGAGCTTGCCCAAGAGGGCACGGCTCATCGAGCCTCGAGCAAGCCGAAGCCATTCGCTGGCCGTCCCACGCTTGATCTCAATCCCTATACTATACGAGGTCAGAAGGAGCACCATCAGCTGCAGGATGCCCGGGAGGATGGTGGTGGTGAGGTAGGCGGAATAGTTCAGCCACGGATTGCTCATCACCTCGGTACGCACGACGATGGGCTGCACTGTCGCCATGATTTCCTCCTGTGTCTTCCCCTTGGCTTGACCTGTCTGTAGCCCTACTTTTGCGGAGGCTAATTCGGAGAGCATCTTCATATCTCGGAAAGTGAAGCTCCCAGCCATCAGGTAGGCACTGTTGGTATAGTAGTGGAGCTTGGGCTGACGTGCTGAGCCCGCCCCCGCTTGGAGCCCTGAGGGGATGTGGAAGATAGCGTATACTTCACCCCGCCGCATCGCTGTGAAGGCCTCGCTCATCGAGGTGGCTTGGAGCGTGACTTCCGAATTTTGGAAGGCATCGAGGCTTCGGGTGAGGGCACGTGACGTAGCTGTGTGGTCTTCGTCGACGACGGCCACGGGCATATTGGTCGGCAGTCCTCCCCCCATCATATAGAGGAGGACGAAGGTGACCAAGAGCGGTGCACCGAAGAAGGCAAAGAGGTAGATAGGGCGTGTGATGAGGTAGCGTAGTTCGCGCCGCAGCACCGCACCCATCCCTGTCGTGTGGCTGGACATCTTAGAGTTGGCCCTTGTCGAGTACGATGGTCATTCCAGCTAAGAGCCCCTCAATAGCCTGCGTGGGTGTGGCTGTTACCTCGAAGGTGCGGAGGTCGTGCTGGTCACGTGGCTTAGTTGCCTTCCAGGTAGCGTAGGCACCCATATCCTTCATCTTCGTGACGGTGAGCTCTATGGCTTTGGCCCCAAGAGCGGGGATGGTGCCGTGGAGCTTGCTCCCCTGACGGAGGCGTGCGAGCTTGTCTTCGCGTACAGCGAAGACGACACGTACGGCACTATAGTCCGATATACTCATAATGGGTGCTCCCGTACCGACAAGCTCGCCACGGTGAGGATAAATCTCCGAGATGATGCCGTCCATAGGAGCGATAAGTGCTCCTTCCTTGAGGTAGGCGTCTACTTCGGAGATGGCTCCAGCGGCTCTATCTACGAGGGCTTGTGCTGCCCACTTGTCTTCACGCTGTGCCCCATTCATAGCCATGTCGTACTGGCTGCGTGCTGCTCGCTCGGTGGCACGCATGGCATTGAGCTGTGCCGTCGCTTCGTCATACTTCTGTGCAGGTAGGACGCCTTCCTTATATAGGCGTTCGACACGTGCGAAGCTCTTTTCTGCTACCTCGAGACCCGCTTTGGCCTTCTGCCAAAGTTCGTAGGCTCCTTCCTTCTGCTCCTTGCGTGCGCCAGCCTGTGCCTTCTGACTCTGAGCTTCAGCGGCTGATTTAGCTGCCTGAGCCTGCTCGAGCTTGGCAAGCACTTCGGGGGAGTAGATGCGCACCAATGTATCGCCACGATGGACGCTCTGCCCTTCGCTGACGAGGAACTCGGTGATGCGACCAGGGACTTTGCCTGCGATACGCACTTCGTCGACCTCTACTTGACCGGTGATGATGTCCTCCTTCTCACCGAAGAAGATGAAGCCCGAGAGGGCTAAAAGAACCATAGCGATGATGACGAAGCAGACACCGAGGAGGATGCTCTTCTTGGAGGAAGTGTTAGCGACTTCCGTGGAATTGGGTTGTGTACTCATTAATAGGGCGTACGGATATTTTTCAGTTTGCTTTC
>CAKMOP010000074.1 GCA_927910985.1 uncultured Porphyromonas sp.
GTCACATAGTAGCGGTAGGTGCGTGAGGTGGCACTGAAGCGAGCGTGCGCCTCTTCCTTCACGGGACGAAGGTGGTGCAGGGCGATGTCGTGGGGGAGATAGCGGTCGGTGCGGAAGAGCAACTCACGTGCAGCCTCCAGCTCCATCGGCAGATCAACGTGTGCGACCATACCACGAGCGTGGACGCCAGCATCGGTACGCCCAGCCCCGACGATAGCGATGGGGGAGGTGGAACGTGAGACGAGCGTCAGAGCCTTCTCGATGGTCTCTTGGACGGTAGGAGCATCGGGCTGCGTCTGCCAGCCACTGTAGTTCGTGCCGTCATAGCTCAGAGAGATGAAGTAGCGCATCTACAGCTTAGCTCTTCGTCTTCTTAGCACGGGGAGCGGCCTTGCGTGCCGCGCCCTTGCGTGGGCTCTTCGCTGGAGCTTCTGCGATGAGCTTCATACAGTCCTCATAGCTCAGTGCCGTGGGGTCGCTGTCCTTGGGGAGCTTGTAGTTATCGCTCTTATACTTGAGGTAAGGACCGAAGCGCCCGGTACGGATGGAGAGTTCGGCATCTTCGGCGAAAGTCTTCAGCAGGCTCTTCTCTTCGCTCTCGCGCTTCTCTTGGATGATGGCGATGGCTTGCTCCTCAGTGCAGGAGAGCGGGTCGGTGTCTTTGGGCAGGCTGTAGAACTTGCCAGCGTGGCGGACGTAAGGCCCGAAGCGACCGATAGCGACGGTCATCACTTCGCCTTCGTACTCGCCGATGCTCTTCGGTAGGTCGAAGAGGGCAAGGGCTTCTTCGAGGGTAATGGTCTCGATGGACTGCCCCTTCTGCAGGGAGGCAAAGCGGGGCTTCTCGCTGTCGTCAGCCGTGCCGAGTTGCGCCATAGGGCCGTAGCGACCGACACTGACGGCTACCTGCAAGCCCGTAGAAGGCTGTACACCGAGGATGCGCTGACCGATGCGCTGGGCAGAGCGTTCGTTGGTGGCGCGCTCTACCTCGGGATGGAAGTCCTGATAGAAGCCTCCGATAGCTCCCGACCAAGCAGTCTTCCCTTCGGCGATCGTATCAAATTCCTCTTCAATGCGTGCCGTGAAGTTGTAGTCGACGATATTGGGGAATTGCTCCACGAGGAAGTCATTGACCACAATACCAATATCTGTCGGTAGGAGCTTCCCCTTGTCCGCACCGTAGACTTCGCTCTTGACGGTGCGCTGTACCGTACTTCTTTCGAGGGTGAGGACGGTATAATTGCGGCGCTGTCCTTCGCGGTCGGTACGCTCGACATAGCCACGATTCTGAATGGTCTGGATAGTCGGTGCGTAGGTCGAAGGAGACCGATGCCGAGTTCTTCCATCTTGCTGACCATCGAAGCCTCGGTGTAGCGGGCTGGACGCTGGGTGAATCGCTCTTCGCCCGTTAAGGTGTCGAGCGTGAGAGCTTCGTGCTCCTTGACGGCTGGTAGGAGCTTGGTGACTTCACCTCCGTTACTTTCTTCGCCCGTAGACTCCATATAGACATCGAGGAAGCCTCGGAAGGTGATGACTTCTCCTTGGGCGGTGAAGGCATGGTCTGTGCCAGCGACAGGGATGGAGACAGTGGTGCGCTCGATCTCTGCATCTGCCATCTGCGAGGCGAGGGTACGCTTGCGGATCAGGTCATAGAGTCGCTGCTCCTGCGGTGTGCCACCGATGTGCTCGCGGTCAACATAAGTGGGGCGAATAGCTTCGTGCGCCTCTTGTGCTCCCTTGCTCTTGGTCTGGAAGCGGCGTGGCTGGTGGTATTCCTTCCCTGGATGCTTCTCGATCTGTCGGGCAATGGCGCTGAGGGCTTGCGTAGAGAGGTTGACCGAGTCCGTACGCATATAGGTGATATGCCCCGACTCATAGAGGGACTGCGCCAGGCGCATCGTCTGCGAGACGGAGTAGCCGAGCTTGTGCGCCGCTTCCTGCTGCAGGGTCGAAGTGGTGAAGGGTGCTGCGGGTGAGCGGCGAGCAGCACGGCGTGTAATAGCTCCGATGGAGAAGGCTGTCGAAGCACAGCGCGTCATTAGGGCCTCTGCCTCTGCTCGGTAGCAAAGCGGTGATTGAGTTCGGTCACGAGACGCTCACCCGAGGGGAGGAGGAAAGAGGCTTGAAGTCGATAGGAAGATTGGGGTACGAAGGAGATAATCTCACGTTCGCGGTCGACGATGAGGCGAACGGCTACGGACTGCACGCGCCCAGCTGAGAGTGAAGGGCGGATGCGCTTCCAGAGTACAGGGGAGAGCTCGAAGCCAACGATGCGGTCGAGTACACGGCGTGCCTGCTGTGCGTCGACGAGATTCATATTGACCTCCCGTGGATGCTCAAGGGCGTGGAGGAAGGCTTCGGCGGTGATTTCGTGGAAGACGATGCGGCGGGTCTTCTCGGGCTTGAGCTCGAGGGCTTCGCTTAGGTGCCAAGCGATGGCTTCTCCTTCGCGGTCTTCATCGGAAGCGAGGTAGACGAGGTTGGCTTTCTTAGCTGCGGCCTTGAGTTCGCGTACGAGGGTCTTTTTGTCCTCGGTGATGACGTACTCGGGGCGGAACTGGTCCTCGACATTCACACTGAAGGAATGCTGCTTGAGGTCGCGCACGTGACCGGCGCTGGCCATTACCTTATAGTCGTTCAGTTGGTGCTTTTTGAGAAAGCCAGAGATTAGCTCAGCCTTCTTCGGAGACTCTACTATAACTAAATTCATCTACGGATTACCCTATCTCTTCTATATTATATATGGTGTATGGGCAAGGCACGCCCGGTGCAAAGGTAGCAAAAACTCCCCTGTAGATCCTCAGAACGTGATAAAGGCAATCTATCCCCAGGAAGAAGTAGAGATATCACAATAATGGAATACGGTAGGATATACTTTCAAGAGGATAAGCCCACTATTCTACTCATAATAATAGCTAAGGCTATGATCTATATCGTGTATAGACCATAGCCTTACCCTCATCAGAAAATAATGCCCTCTCTTGTATTGTAGGGGTATTTATCCCAGTAATCCCTATATATATTGCTTTGCGATTTCTATAAGCTTATCCATATAGTGATATAAGTCTGCTATATTCTCCAGCTTGTAGGTCGTTTGCTCTTTCGTCTGTGGATCAATCAGTATTAAACGCTGATTCTTAGGGGTGTCCAAGAGTAGCCGACATACGTTCTTGCGATTATTATCATCCATAATAATGGTGAAATAGCTCTGAGTATCTCTGTAGTATACTCGATGGGGATCTATTTCTTTAGCAAGAATAGCTCGAACCATCTGATATGCCTCCAGCTCTTCCTCTGTGGTCACAATCTTAGACTCTGTAGACGCTTCTATAGCACCATCCTGCGACTCATTTGGCTCATTCTCATTTATCGCACTTGCTTCTTGCTCTTCTGCCTGTACCGCTGCCTTTAGTCTTCCTGCAATAATCTCTGATATATGCGAAGAGATGGCACGCTTGATAAGAAGAGAGAACTGCTCAGATACCTTTGCTGTGAAGGCACCTGGGTACACTTGCTTACCCAGTAGCTTCACAAACTCAGGAGAGGGAGATTTGAACTCTTCAGCAATAATGGAGCGGAGCTCTCGCAGATACTTCAGCTCACTCGCTGTACTCATTATCTGCTCAACATCAAAATATGATTTATTGAACTTCTTGAGTTCATCTACAACGCCCTCCTTAAGATCAAGCAGGTTACACTCTAAGAATGGAACCTCATCCATCTTATTAGGAGAGATTAGGTCTGTATAGAAGCGATAGGTAATACCATTTGTCAAGACTCCAAACTTAGCCTTAGAGACATGGAAATATCGTAGAAGCTGATTGTCATGAAGATTCAGATCTTGTCCCCAGTGCTTACACTCTATAAGTATGATAGGCTCACTATCTTTCATAATACAGTAGTCTATCTTCTCTCCTTTCTTAGTTCCTATATCACAAACCATTTCAGGGATAACTTCCATGGGATTAAAGACATCATATCCTAATGCCTGTATAAAGGGGAGAATCAGTGAAGTCTTAGTGGCTTCCTCCGTATGAATTTGATCTTTGAGGGTCTGTATACGCTCTGCGAGCTGCTTTAACTGGTCTTTAAAGTCCATGGTGCCTTGAGTATTATGGGATACTATTTATATAGGCAAAGATAGAGAAGTAGTAATGATTCTCCAAACAAGTTGGTATAGATATCCTTTGCTACGTGGAAGTGAAAGATGATATATAGGCAGAGGAGTAATGATCAGGTAGGGGATATAAAAAGAACGGCTTGCTTCGATTGAAGCAAGCCGTTCGTCTTGAAAGAAGTGGAGAATAACGGATTCGAACCGTTGACCCCCTGCGTGCAAAGCAGGTGCTCTAGCCAGCTGAGCTAATCCCCCGTAGTTAAGTCTCTTAAAGTAGTCCCAGGCAGATTTGAACTGCCGACCTCTACATTATCAGTGTAGCGCTCTAACCAACTGAGCTATAGGACTGTCTTTAGGACTATGATAAGGTGAGAAGAAAAGATACCGACAGCAGAAGCGAGCACGCACACTTAGGAAAGCCACCTAACTCATCTCTTACGTACATACTACACTAACTATACTAAAGCCCATTTTCAGAACTCCAGAAAGGAGGTGTTCCAGCCGCACCTTCCGGTACGGCT
>CAKMOP010000075.1 GCA_927910985.1 uncultured Porphyromonas sp.
AATCCCATTCTGCAGTGCTCTAATTTGCTCCGCTTGTATTTTCTTCTCTTGTGAGGTCACTCTCATCGTTTCCTCAAGAGGAAAGCAAAATGTTTCATCTTTGGAAAGCTACCTTTCCACGTGTGGAAAGGTAGCCAACCCTCCGTGCTTCGTAGGCGAAAATCGAGGAATGAGTTGTCAGAATGAAGGTGATAGGCTGACGGAAGTGTCGGAGGGAATGTTGCCTTGGGTGGGTCTGCTGATGAATGCTTTAGTCTAAGGCATTACCATCTTCTTATTAGACGTCGGAGCGACGACGATGCGCTTACGACGCTCGTCGTAGGTGGGGGAAAAGATGTTGAAGCGCGGCTGCGTATATTCGGTGTGTATGCCAAGGAGGTCTACGAGGGAATGGGTCAGGAGATCCGAGAGGATACGTTTATTCCGCTGGCGGTAGATCTGCTGCCATAGGTCAGGACGCTCCTTGCGTAACTGCGGAGAGAAATAGACAAAGAGGGGTATTTCTACCGCACGAGGGAGAAGGGCATGCCCCATCAAGTCGGGATGATCTTCATCGAAGAGCGCATCTCCGTGATCGGATAGATAATGATGATTGCATTCTCCTTACTGTATCGCTGGATAATCTCGTGGATGATGTAGTCGGTATAGAGCAAGCTATTGGCGTAGGCTGCTATTATCTTGTCCTTTGCATCACCCTTGCGCACGGGCAAACTGTCGGGACTAAACTTGTCGAAGGCCTTAGGATACCGCTCGCTATAAGTAGAATGCGACCCCATAAGATGCACGACTTGAAAGAGTCCGATAGGGGACGCTTTCCGAAGGCTGTCGGGCAGACTTGAATAATGTTGTAGCAGTGGAAGAATCGCTTCATCGCAAAGATCTGGACGATTAGAGACACTTTCCCCTCCAAGCCCTTTAAAGAAGGCTGGATTGCCCGTGAGGATGTCGGCTTGCCGACCGAAGATATTTGACATCGAATATTCGCCCGTGATCTCTTGGTTTGCAATCCATGCTGTAGCATAGCCAGCCTGGCGTAGTACCTGAATGATGGAGGGGAATTGGTACCAGGGCTTCTCTCCTTCCTCGTGTGTGAAGAAGGTCAGGGAGCGTGTATTGGACTGTATCGTAGCTGAAGCAGGAGAGACGACGTCAGTAAAGGGGATCAGCTCCTGAGCTTGTATCAGACTATCGGCATAAGGGGTGTTTTGTAGCGGATAGCCATAGCAATGCATACTGCTTCGGCGTGCTGTTTCACCGAGAATAAGGACGACAGTGAGTGGCTTCTGTGAGATGGGATTGAGGCTAAGCTCATTGAGCTTGCGCTGTGAATTACGGATCTTATCTTGCTCTGCAGCTATGTATTTTATCGACTTATGGGCACTGAGCGTGTTATAAATAGCACGATCAATCCCAGAATATTGTACCCCAGTGAAGTTGCTGTGATGGTGACACACGCGTAAATCACTATAGAGATGTCCTACAGGACCAAATAGAGTGAGCAGCGTAAGCAGAAGACTACTTCCAAAAGCCAATGTAGAGGAAGGCCGTTTTGTGAGTAATCTGATGACCCATGCTCCAGTAATGGCGGGTAGCAGTTGGCGACACACATCAAGAGCTTGTCCAGCAGTAATGATATCGAGGAACTCACGACTTTCTCTCCAACTGGTAGAAAGCATGATCTGCGCCAAGCCTATTGTATAAGTAACGTGGTAAAGTGCGAGGAGGTAAAGCTCGTAGGCTGTGAACATGAGCACAACGACCGAGAAAAGCACGCCAAGCGTACGAGTCAACCACTTTCGCCGAGAGAGGGCAAAGAGTAAAGTCAGTAGGCTTGCCCAACCTACCGATGCGCAGAAGCTGCGTCCAGCAGCAGCGGTTGTACTTCCTCCGCTGGGATTTACAACTTGATAGGGCAGATAGGTAAATAGCACACGTAGCTGAGCGAGGAAGACTAAGATGAAGAGCCAAAGACGCTCGCTTAGTCGCCTGCTGAAGGCTGCGTGTGCTATTTGCTTATAAGTAGCAGAAAAATGGGGCATTCTTATCTATGCTGGCTGAAGAGACGCTGCGCTACTTCGCGGGCTTCGGCGATGATCGTCTCCTGTCCTGGGAAGTACTTATCGCGCATCAGAATGCGTCCATCAATGATGACCGTGTCGATGCAGCTACTACCTGATGTTGCGTAGACGAGGTTCGAGGTGAGGTCATTCAGCGGGACGAGCTCTGGTGTGTTGAGGTCAACGAGGCAGATGTCTGCTAATCGTCCCTCTTCGATGCGCCCAGCGTTGAGGTCAAGGATATCTGCACCTACTGCCGTGGCTGAGGCGAAGATGTCATCAGCCTTGCACGCTGTACTATCGAAGCGCCAAGCCTTCCCGAGGAAGGAAGCAAGCTTCATCGCTACGACCATGTCGAGGTTGTTCGATGAAGAGCAGCCGTCCGTACCAATACCGATGCGTATGCCACGGCGCTTCATCTCCTCGTACTTGAAGGTGTAGCCACTGGCAAGCTTCATATTGGAAGCAGGGTTGTGCACGACTGAGACATTGTGCTTAGCTAAGAGATCCATCTCTTCATCGTCTACCCAGACGACGTGCGCCAGTACCAGATGTTCGCTGAGGATGCCAAGCTTTCGAGGTAGCGTACAGGAGTCAGGCCGTGCAGACGAATACATTCATCGATTTCGCCCTTAGTCTCGGAGAGGTGCAAGTGGATCTTGACACCGTGCTCTACTGCGAACTGATGGCAGAACTGCAACTGCTCTCCGCTCACTGTATAGATAGCGTGTGGACCAAGCGTGAAGGTGATGCGGTCGCTGAACTCTCTGAAGCGCTCCATATATTCGTAGCTACGCTTACGATCGAGTGCAGCACGCTCGGGATTGCCCTGGTCAAAGAGGGTGTAGGAGAGATGTGCGCGCAGTCCCATCTCTTCGGCAGCCTTGGCTGTTTCGAGTGGGTGCATATACATATCGAGGAAGCAGGTCGTCCCCGAGCGAAGCATCTCGAGGCAAGCAAGCTTAGCACCTACATAGACATCGTGTGCGGTCATCTTCTCTTCTACGGGCCAGATATAATCTTGCAGCCACGTCATTAGCGGTAGGTCATCGCCATAGCCCCGGAAGAGCGTCATTGAAGCGTGAGTATGCGTATTGATGAAGCCCGGGATGATGGCCTTGTCTGTGCCGTCCAGCACCTCCGCTCCTTCGCGAGCTGAGATGCCTGGGGCAATACGAGTGATTATATTTCCCCTCAA
>CAKMOP010000076.1 GCA_927910985.1 uncultured Porphyromonas sp.
CTTTTCTTCGGACGGATTCGTTTCATTTGCTCGCAGAAGCTGTTTGTGAAGTGCGGGCAAAAAGAGGAAGAGGTCGGGGGCAGTTCGGCTTGGAGTGTACGCGCTCTTTCCTTAGAGCGTAGTAGCTAGGATAACGCTGGAGCTCCAAAATCAGGTATATAAGGGGGCGATTGACCGAATAAAACCCCCATTTTTAGGTATTTCAAGGGGAAGGGGGATACTATATCTTTGCGGCCGAGATTGCCTAGGTTACTGGAGGAACATCCTCTGCTCCACAGACACATATTATTATGTATAGCCTTTTATCTGAACTGGAGAAGGCTGGGGAGTGCATGCGCCTAGAGAACACATAAGGATAACACCTATCATTAAAGATGTATCATATAGCTAGACGACTAGCCATTACACTAAGCCTTAGCTCGGTGATCCTGGGAGCGAAGGCACAGGTAGCCCCGACAGATAGCCTCGGCGAAGCGAGGAGAGACTCCGTCCGTCGACTTGACGAGGTCGTGGTCTATGCTCAGCAGATGCTGGGAAGCAAGTTCGAAGCTCGCAACCGTACGGGTTCAGCTTATTACCTTTCGCCAAAGGAACTGAAGAAGTTCGGCTACACAGACATCAGCCGCATGCTCCGTGCCGTGCCGGGCGTGAACATCTACGAAGAGGATGGCTACGGCCTGCGCCCAAACATCAGCCTACGAGGTACCAAGGCCGAGCGCAGCGAACGTATCTCGCTCATGGAAGACGGGATCCTTGCAGCCCCCGCCCCTTATGCAGCTCCCGCCGCCTACTACTTCCCCAATGTCGCCCGCATGTACGCCATTGAGGTACTCAAGGGAAGTAGCCAAGTGCAGTACGGTCCCTTCACCACGGGGGGCGCTGTGAACATGGTATCGACCCCCATCCCCAAGAGCTTCCAAGCAGGACTCCGCACTTCCTATGGGAGCTTCGGCACGTTCAACACCTACGCTCATCTGGGTAGCGACCACAAGCATGTCGGTTACCTAGTCGAATACCTTCGCTACCAATCGAAGGGATTTAAGAAGGATGAGCCCAACGAACGAACAGGCTTCTACCGCAATGATGTCGTCGGAAAGCTCCGCATCCATAGCGACGAGGATGCTGAGATCCGTCAGGCACTCGAGCTGAAGCTCGGCTTCTCGAACGAACATTCCGATGAGAGCTACGTCGGGCTGAGTGAGCAGGACTTCGCCTCCCGCCCCTATTACCGCTACCGTGGTGCCCAGATGGACCAGCTGCAGACTCGCCACACGCAGACAGCCTTGACCCACCTCGTCGACTTCACGGGCAGGCTGAAGGTGACGACGAGCGCCTATTACAATTACTTCTGGCGCAACTGGTATAAGCTCAACGATGTGCGTATCGGAGATCAGAAAGGCGAAAAGCGAAGCATCGAAGAGATCCTCGCTGATCCCGAGACCAATGCCCGCTACATAGACATCCTCACCGGTGCTACCGACCGCCTTGGCGAAGCGCTTATGCTTCGAGCCAACCAGCGCTCCTACCATTCACGTGGATACAGACGAAGGTGGAGTATCGCCTACCTTTCCTCTCGAGCTACCTTCAGTTGGAGGCTGGTGCCCGCTATCATGCCGACTTAGAAGACCGCTTCCAGCACGACGACAGCTACTCCATCGTGGGCGGGAAGATGAGCCTCTTCCGTGCGGGCCAACCTGGCTCGCAGAGCAACCGCATCACCACTGCCCATGCCTTCGCTTCCTATCTCCTTGGGAAGTGGTCACGGGCAGGATGGACCATCACCGCTGGGCTTCGCCTCGAGGACGTAGAGCTGTATAAGCGAGACTACACAACCAAAGATCCAAGACGCACGGGCCACCTACGCATCGAAGGAAGCAACCACGCTACCGCCCTACTGCCTAGCCTCGGGATCAACTACCGTATCCTTCGTCCCCTCTCCATATTCGCAGGTATCCATCAGGGCTTCGCTCCCCCAAGCGTGATGACCTACTACCAGCAGAAGCCCGAGAAGAGCATCAACCTAGAGGCAGGGATACGCCTCACTACAGAGGATCTGAAGGTAGAGGCGATCGGCTACTACAACGACTACTCCAACATGCTTGGCAGTGACCTCGCCGCTGCGGGTGGGCAGGGTACGCTGGATCAGTTCACGGTAGGAGCAGCACGTGTACAGGGGCTTGAGTTCTTAGCCTCTTGGCAACCCCTTCCTAAGAGCTGGGAGGTACGCCTTCCCCTTCAGGTCAGCTATACCCTGACCGATACTCAGATGAAGAACGAGTTCTATTCCTCCGCTTGGGGGGAAGTCTTCGCAGGGGATGAACTGCCCTATATCTTCCGACATGCAGCGAATGCCCAGCTCGGGCTAGAGTACAAGTGGCTAGAAGCTAACCTCAGCGTCCGCTACAACTCAGACATGCGCACGACCCCAGGGCAGGGACGTATCGCCAAGGCACATCTTATCCCTAGCCATACGATCATAGACGCATCACTCAAGGCCCGCCTCAACCGCCACCTCACCTTGACCCTCAACGCTGTGAACCTAGCAAACAAAGTCTATCTCGTCTCCCGTCATCCCTCTGGCCTCAGACCTGTCATCCCTTCGGCATCTATGGCGGAGTACGTATCAACCTCTAATGCCTCTTAGCAAGACATGAAGCAATCACTTAGATACATCATACGCCTTGGTTTCCTGCTCCTCCTTGCCCTTCCCTTTAGTGCTCTGGCACAGCAAGCGAGCCAGATCACGGGTAGTGTACGCAGCAGCCGTGGCGAAGCCTTAATTGGAGCCAGCGTACGACTTCTGGGGACCACGCAGGGCACGCTGACGGACAGCGTAGGGAAGTTCACCATCACCGCCCGCATAGGAGATACTCTACTCGTGACTAGTGTGGGGATGCAAGCCAAGAAAGTGAAGATCCATAGCACACGGCTCACTATCACCATCGAAGAGGACAA
>CAKMOP010000077.1 GCA_927910985.1 uncultured Porphyromonas sp.
GCGTACGTCCGCAGGGACGGGGAACATACGCAGGCCGTTGAGACCACGGTCGAGCATGTGCGTCTGGATGCCCGCAGCGTTGAGGGGCTTGGTGAAGGCGCGGACGGCCTTATTGGGGTTTTCCCCGTAGAGGAGGTTGACCTGCTCGAAGGCCCCCCCGTTGGTTTCGACACGAGCGAAGCAACCCATCTCGACTAAGACGGGGGCGATACGCTCGAGCTGGTCCTTGCGGGGCTGGTACTTCCCTGAGGACTGCCACATGTCACGGTAGACAAGGCTAAGTTTGATTTCTCTCTGTGCCATAAGGGTGAGTTATTGATAAGGGATTATTTCGTTTGTATTCCGCTGTGAAAAGTCATTGCTTATCGCTGGGTCATATCCAGCGTGTGTAGCCATTGTAGGGCGATGAGGCTGGCGGTCTCGGTGCGCAGGCGACTTGCTCCGAGGGTGATGGGAAGGCATCCCTGCTGGGAGGCCGTCTCAATCTCTTCAACGGAGAAGTCTCCTTCGGGACCGACCATCAGGAGGATTTTCGCCTCGGGACGGAAGAAGTGATGCGGCATCTTGCGCTCGGGGCCTGTCGTCTCACGGCAGTGCGCCATCAGACGCAGGTCGTAGTCTGCCGTCTCAGTGAGGAGCTGAGCGAAGGGAACATCGGGGATGAGTCGGGGAAGGAGTGCTTTGTGGGACTGCTTCATCGCGCTCTGGATGATACGCTCGAGTCGCTCGGGGCTGGTGTGCTTGCGCTCGGAGTGCTGGGTGCGGATGAGGTAGATGTCGTCCAGACCGACCTCGACCATCTTCTCAAGCGTCCACTCCAGGCGGTCGATGTTCTTCGTCGGGGCAACGGCGACAGCCCAGTGACCTCGCCAGTACTTCGTCCACTGCTCTTCGTGCTCGATGCTAAGGAGGCAGTGGCGGCGGTCGACACCGGTGACCCGCGTCTCGAAGAGGGTACCGCAGCCATCGGTGACCAGGTACGTGTCACCTACCTTGGCGCGCAGTACGCGCAGGGCGTGTTGTGCTTCGCCCTCGGGGAGCTGGAGCTCATCGCGTAGGGCGGGGGCATAGAAGAGTGGTAGGTCTTTCATCTTCGTCTTCGTTGATTCCTCGTACCAAAGTTACGCTTTTTACCGCGGAATAAGGAAAGAAAATGACAATTGCACACTATTCGTCTTAGTGTGCTTACTTCGTGGTAGTTCCCTCCTTCCTTAGGAGGGGGTAGTGCCTCTCCGCAGAGGTCGCCCTGAGCCGTGCCTGATGAGGGCAACTAAAGCTATATTGGTCGGCGGGCGAAGCAATATAGGTCACGGCGATGACCAATATAGGTTCGTGGGAAGACCAATATAGGTCAGAGGGCAGAGCTATATAGGTTGCTGGGGTGTTCCTGTGGAGAGTTGCCTTCGTTCTCCCTCGGATAGCTTGTTTCTATCCTTGACCTTTGGTGGGAATAGGGCACTTGTCTTCTTCGTGCAAAGAGCTCATCTCGGGTACCTCCTCGCATTTCGCTATCTTTGCACCTTATAATAAGGTATATAATCAATACGCATAATGGCCCTACAATGTGGTATCGTAGGCTTGCCCAACGTTGGTAAGTCCACCCTCTTCAACTGCCTCTCCAACGCAAAGGCACAGTCCGCTAACTTCCCCTTCTGCACCATCGAGCCCAATGTCGGGGTCATCACCGTCCCCGATGAGCGTCTGACGAAGCTCGCCGAGATTGTCCAGCCTCAGCGCATCGTCCCCACGACCGTGGAGATCGTCGACATCGCTGGCCTGGTGAAGGGCGCAAGCAAGGGCGAAGGGCTGGGGAATAAGTTCCTGGCCAATATCCGTGAGACGGATGCTATCCTGCACGTGCTGCGCTGCTTCGATGACGACAACATCACCCATGTCGACGGCAGCGTCGACCCTCTGCGTGATAAGTCCATCATCGACACCGAGCTCCAGCTCAAGGACCTCGAGACGGTCGAAGCACGCCTACAGAAGGTCTACAAGCAGGCACAGACAGGTGGCGACAAGCAAGCTAAGCTCGCCTGCGACGTCCTGATGCGCTACAAGGAAGCCCTCGAGCAGGGACTCAACGCACGCACCGTCTCCTTCGAGACCAAGGATGAGCAGAAGGTGGCGCGCGAACTCTACCTCCTGACCAGCAAGCCCGTACTCTACGTCTGCAATGTCGACGAAGGGTCGGCAGTCTCGGGCAATGAGTACGTAGAGCGTGTCCGTGAGGCTGTCGCCAGCGAAGGTGCCGAACTGCTGGTCGTCGCTGCGAAGATAGAGAGCGAAATCGCCGAACTGGAGACCTACGAAGAGCGTCAGATGTTCCTCGGAGAAATTGGTCTCGAGGAGTCGGGCGTGGCTCGTCTGATTAAGGCTGCCTACAAGCTCCTTGACCTGGAGACGTACTTCACCGCTGGGGTACAGGAGGTACGTGCCTGGACCTACACCAAGGGGAGCAAGGCACCTCGTGCCGCAGCTGCCATTCACACCGACTTCGAGAAGGGCTTCATCCGTGCCGAAGTCATCAAGTACGAGGACTTCCTCCACTATGGCAGCGAGTCGGCTGTCAAGGAAGCTGGTAAGATGGCCGTCGAAGGTAAGGACTACGTCGTGCAGGATGGGGACATCATGCACTTCCGCTTCAACGTCTGATGCAGCACTACGACATCATCGTCATCGGTGCCGGTCATGCGGGCTGTGAGGCGGCCGCTGCGGCTGCACGCTTAGGCTCGCATACGCTCCTCATCACACCCGATATGAATAAGATTGGGCAGATGAGTTGCAATCCTGCCGTGGGTGGGATTGCCAAGGGGCAGATTGTCCGTGAGATAGATGCCCTCGGGGGGCGTATGGGGCTCATCACCGACCGCACCTCGATACAGTTCCGTATGCTCAACCGCAGCAAAGGCCCTGCTATGTGGAGCCCACGTGCGCAGAGCGACCGCATGCGCTTCATGGAGGCGTGGCGCGAGGAGCTGGATAGTGAGCCCCTGCTCGACCAGTGGCAGGATACCGTCACGCGCCTCATCCTCGAGGAGGGGCGTGTGCGTGGGGTGGAGACCCAGTTAGGGGTGCGCTTCTCTACCGAAGCGGTCATCCTGACAGCAGGGACATTCCTCTCGGGATTGATGCACTTCGGTGAGCTGCAGCTCAGCGGTGGACGCATCTCCGAGCCAGCGACCTACGGCATCACCGACCAGCTGAAGGCAGCGGGCATACGTACCGACCGCATGAAGACAGGGACACCACCCCGTATCGATGCACGCAGTCTGCACTTCGATGAGATGGGCGTACAGGAGGGTGAAGAGGACTTCCATAAGTTCTCCTATATGGATACCCCACAGCGCTCCCCCCTGCGTCAGCTCCCTTGCTACACGCTCTACACCAACGAGGCGTGCCACACGGTGCTGCGCGAAGCCCTCGACCGCTCGCCTCTCTACAACGGACAGATACAGAGCATCGGACCACGCTACTGCCCCAGCATCGAGACGAAGATTGTCACCTTCGCCGACAAAGACCGCCATCAGCTCTTCCTCGAGCCCGAGGGGGAGCGTACGAACGAGTACTACCTCAATGGCTTCTCCTCCTCCCTTCCCTTGGAGGTGCAGCTCGAGGCTCTAAGGCAAATACCCGAGCTGCGTGATGTGCGACTCTACCGCCCAGGCTACGCCATCGAATATGACTTCTTCGACCCCACCCAGCTACACCATACCTTAGAGAGTAAGGTCGTAGAGCGACTCTACTTAGCTGGGCAGGTCAATGGGACGACAGGCTACGAAGAGGCCGCAGGTCAAGGGCTCATCGCAGGCATCAATGCGCATCAGCAAATCCACGACCTGCCGCCCTTCACGCTCAGCCGCTCCGAGGCTTATATCGGGGTGCTCATTGACGACCTCGTCACCAAGGGCGTGGACGAGCCGTACCGAATGTTCACCTCGCGTGCCGAATACCGTATCCTCCTCCGTCAGGATGATGCTGACGTGCGACTCACGCCTCGTGCGGTAGCCATCGGCTTAGCCACCGAGGAGCGTGTACGCCTCCTGGAGGAGAAGGTGCGCCAGCGTGACGAGCTCATTGCCTTCATCGCGAGCTACTCCATCCGCCCCGAGAAGATTAACCCCCACTTAGAGGCGCGAGGGGTCACGCCCCTGCGTCAGGGCTGTAAGCTCATCGACCTCGTCCTGCGCCCTCAGCTCACCCTCTCCGACCTGAGCGAGATGGTGCCTGCCCTCCGTCGTGCCCTCGAAGCCATCCCTGCGCGCCGTGAGGAAATCGCTGAATGTGCCGAAATTCTCATCAAGTACCGTGGCTACATCGAGCGCGAACGGGAGCAAGCCGAGAAGCTCGAGCGTCTGGAGTACGTCTTCATTCCCGAGGGGCTTGACTACGCCGAAATCCAAGCCCTCAGCACCGAGGCACGCCAGAAGCTCGACCGCATCCGTCCCCGCACCATCGGCCAAGCAGCGCGCATCCCGGGCATCTCGCCCCACGATGTGAGCGTCCTGCTCGTCCTCTCGGGACGCTAACCCACCCAACGACACCGCCCACGCTACCCCTCGGTAGCGTGGGCGGTGTCGTCCTGCCTTCGGCTTTTTGCCCTAATTTTGTAGTGCTGGTCCTCCACGTGGATGCCGTCGCATCCCGATGACACCGACACCTATAATATATATGTGTATGAGACGAACCGAAACATCTGCTGCGCTCTTCGAGCGCGCCTCCCGATACATCCCCGGCGGAGTCAATAGCCCTGTGCGTGCCTTCCGCTCGGTAGGTCTTACCCCACTCTACATCGACCACGGCAAGGGCGCCCACGTCTTCGACGCCGATGGCAATGAGTACATCGACTACATCAGCTCTTGGGGACCCTTGCTCCTCGGACATGCTTACCCTCCTATCCAGGAGGCGATACGTCAGGAGCTGGAGAAGGGGACAAGCTACGGGGCGTGCAATGCGCGTGAGGTCGAGATGGCCGAGCTCATCTGCACACAGTTCTTCCCCTCGGTAGAGCGTGTGCGTATGGTCAACTCTGGGACGGAGGCGACGATGAGTGCCGTCCGTCTGGCGCGTGGCTTCACGGGGAGAGATAAGATCATCAAGTTCGAAGGCTGCTATCACGGTCACGCTGACACCTTCCTCATCTCGGCAGGCTCGGGGCTGGCTACCTTCGGGCAGACCTCAAGTGCCGGAGTGACGAAGCACATCATCGAGGATACGCTCGTGGCTACCTACAACGACATCGAGAGCGTGCGCCGTCTGCTGGAGACCCATCGTGGAGAAGTCGCTGCCATCATCCTCGAGCCAATTATGGGGAATATGGGGCTCATCCCCCCTGCGCCAGGCTTCCTCGAGGAGCTGCGCCGTGTGACGGAGGAAGAGGGCGTCTTGCTCATCTTTGACGAAGTCATCAGTGGCTTCCGTGCTGCCCGTGGCGGAGCGCAGGAGCTCTATGGCATTCGTCCCGACCTCACCTGTCTGGGGAAGATTATCGGCGGTGGCTTGCCTGTCGGTGCCTTCGGTGGGCGTGCCGACATTATGGAGCGCTTAGCTCCCCTCGGTGACGTCTATCAGGCAGGGACGCTCTCGGGCAATCCGCTGGCACTCGCCGCTGGTATCACGATGCTCCAAGCTCTTGCTGCTCCCGACTTCTACACCAGACTTGAGGAAAAGGGACAAGCCTTCGAAGCCACTATCCGCCCCATCCTCGACCGCTATGCTGACCGCCTCTCCTACAATCGTGTTGGCTCCCTCTCCACCATCTTCTTCACCCCCGGCGGCGTGCACTCCAATGCGGATGCTAAGCGTGCCGACACGGAGACCTACGCCCGCTACTTCCGTGGGATGATTGAGCGAGGCATCTACTTGCCGCCTTCACAGTTCGAGTGTATCTTCCTCTCGATGGCACACACTCAGGAGGACTTCGACCGCACCGCTGCCGCTATGGACGAGGTGCTGCGTGAGGTCTTGGGTTAAGCTCCCTCCTCACTTTTCCGCCCTCTTTACCCTCTATTTATCCCTATGCACTACCTGCAGCTGACCATCAGCTACCACTATGATAGCGTGACTACCGAGCTCCGTGACGAGGATCTCAGTGACTGGCTCATCGCCGAATTAGGCGGCTTGGGCTTCGACAGCTTTGAGCAAGCCTCGCACGAGCTGAAGGCCTTCATCCCTACCGAGCAGTACGATGCCACCGCCACACGAGAGCTCCTTGATGCCTTCCCTGTCTTAGGCTTCACCTACGAGCTTAACGCCGAAGAACTACCCGACATCAACTGGAACGAGGAGTGGGAGAAGAACTACTTCCAGCCCATCCTCCTCGGTGATGGAGCTTGCCTCATCCGTGCACCCTTCCACGAGCCACGCCCCGAGGTGCCGATGGAGATTATCATCAATCCGAAGATGGCCTTCGGTACGGGCAATCACCAGACGACCTCCCTCGTAGGGGAATGGATTCTCTCGCACGATGTCCACGGGCAGCGCGTGCTGGATATGGGCTGCGGTACTGGCATCTTGGGGCTTCTCGCTCTCAAGCGTGGGGCACGACACCTTACCGCGATTGACATCGACCCCTGGGCTTATGCCAACGTGCAGGAGAACGCAACCCTCTCTGGCGTCACCATCGACGAGATGCTC
>CAKMOP010000078.1 GCA_927910985.1 uncultured Porphyromonas sp.
GTCATCTCAGCCTTATTAGCGAGTGCAGCATCTTGGAAGAGAAGTCCTGTGATGCCTACGGTCAGCTGGTTGGGCACTTCGATCGTCTTCAGTCCCTTTGATGCACCTATGGTAGCGAAGGGCTCAGGCAGGATAGCTGCATCCAGCTCACCCGAGGAGAGCATCTCGAGGCGGATGGGGATCTTCTGTACTTCGACACGTGTATAGGGGAAAGGCTTGCCTGAAGCATCGACCAAAGCACGCTCGGTAGCATAGTCGATGAGCGTGTTGGAGGAGAGTCCGATGTGCTTGTTGCGCAGGTCAGCGATGCCACTCAGCTCCTTACCTTGCCCGAATACCATACGGAATCCACCTTGACAAGCGATAGGAAGGGACACCTTTAGCCCCTTAGAGTGAAGGAGCATTGCGCCCATATAGTCAGTCACCGAGGCATCTACTGAGCCCGTCTGAAGAGCTGCATCACGCTCCATAGGTGAGGCGAAGCGGACGATGTCAATGGGGCGAGAGAAGAAGCCTTGTTGCTCAGCTACTGCTATTGGGAGGTAGTCAATAGAGGGCATGACACCGATGCTTAAGTGCGTGCTGTCCTCAGTAGTCGTACTCTTAGAGTGGGAAGAACAGGAGCTCGCGAGGGTCATAAGCCCAGCGAGGATACTGAGACCCAGGCAGAAACTAAGTCCCGTACGGAGGAGTCTTTTCATACTTATTCTTTGGATTTGAGTTTTTTGCGTTCGCTAGTGGCGAAGTAGCGACAGTAGGGGGATAGCCCACAGGTCGCACACTGAGGCTTACGAGCGGTGCATACATAGCGACCATGTAAGATAAGCCAGTGATGAGCTCGGGGTATGAGGTGCTCGGGGATATACTTGATGAGCGTGAGCTCTGTATCAAGTGGGGTCTTGGAATTGGTCGTCAGCCCGATACGATTGGATACACGGAAGACGTGTGTGTCTACCGCCATCGTCGGGCGATTGAAGATGACCGAGGCGATGACATTGGCCGTCTTGCGCCCGACACCAGGGAGCTTCATCAGCTCTTCGCGCTCTTCGGGGACTTCGCCTTGGTGGTCAGCGACGAGACGCTGCGCCATAGAGACCAAGTAACCAGCCTTAGCGCGAGGATAACTGATACTGCGCACGAGCTCGAAGATATCATCTACTTCAGCACGTGCCATTATTTCTGCGGTGGGATACTCACGGAAGAGGCGAGGGGTGATCATATTCACTCGCTTGTCCGTGCACTGAGCCGAGAGAATCACGGCTACTAAAAGTTCGAAGGGAGTTGTATAGTGGAGCTCCGTCTCTGCGACGGGCATATGCTCCTCAAACCACCCGATGACAGCTTCATATCGCTCCTTACGCGTCACGATGTATAGTCATTGATATAGGGATATATAGTAGCAAGGCTACCCACCTTAGTGGGCAGCCTTGAATTGCTCGAGGAAGCGTACGTCATTCTCGGAGAAGAGACGCAGGTCGCTTACTCGATATTTGAGGTTGGTGATACGCTCTACGCCCATGCCAAGTGCATAGCCGCTGTACTTCTTGCTGTCGATACCGCAGTTTTCCAGTACGTTGGGGTCAACCATACCACAGCCAAGGATCTCAACCCATCCCGTATGCTTACAGAAGTTACATCCCTTACCTCCGCAGATGTTGCACGAGATATCCATCTCTGCCGATGGCTCGGTGAAGGGGAAGTAGGAAGGACGGAGGCGGATCTTAGTGTCCGTACCGAACATCTCCTGAGCGAAATAAAGGAGCACTTGCTTGAGGTCAGCAAACGATACCTTCTGGTCGACGTACAGGGCTTCTACCTGATGGAAGAAGCAGTGTGCACGATAGGAGATGGCTTCATTGCGATAGACGCGTCCAGGACAGATGACTCGGATGGGAGGCTCTGTCTCCAGCATCGTGCGCGTCTGTACGGAGGAGGTGTGAGTGCGTAGTAGTGTGCCTGGGACATTACGTACAAAGAAGGTGTCCTGCATGTCGCGAGCGGGGTGGTCTCGGCGAAGTTGAGGGCGGAGAAGACATGCCAGTCATCTTCGATCTCAGGTCCTTCGGCGATCGAGAAGCCTAAGCGTGCGAAGATAGCACAGATCTCCTGCTGGACGATGGTCAGTGGGTGGCGTGAACCTAATGGAGTGGGGTAGGCTGTACGTGACCAATCGATACCAAGCCCCTCGTCTGCGCCCCCTGCAGTCAATGAGGCACGGAGCTCGTTGATCTTGTCTGTGGCGAGCGTCTTCAGTGCATTGAGTAGCTGTCCTACTTGTTTCTTCTCTTCATTGGGGACAGTCTTGAACTCATCAAAGAGCTGGGAGACCAGCCCCTTCTTACTGATATATTTGATGCGGAGGTCTTCGACTTCTTGCTCAGAGTGTGCCGTTAGTGCTTGTAGCTCGGCTGTGAGTTGTTGTATTCTTTCTTGCATGAACTAATACCCTTTGTTTTGAGGTGTAAAGGTAGTGAATTCCGTGGAACGGCAGGCGGATTTTTACTTCCAGTCTAAGCTGGTAGAGGTTGGAATACGCTTGGCTTTGGAGTGCATCTTACATCTGTAACTTTTGCCCTCTCGGGATTGTGCGAACTTGTGTCAGATGAATTTCCCATGTTTTCCATCTCTGGAAAGAGAATTTTCCAA
>CAKMOP010000079.1 GCA_927910985.1 uncultured Porphyromonas sp.
CGATCGAGTAGTTGTTGATTTCTTCGAGGAGGTTGTCTTGATACTTCCCAGAGAACTCAAAGCAGCCCAAGTCATTGGTCTGTAGGTAGGAAAAGTCTGCATAGATATGGTCACGCAGGCGGTAGTACAGCTCGGGAGTCATCTTGCCTTCGAGTCGCTCACGCACGTAGTCATAGTTGACGTCACGATAGACGATAGGAGTGTCTCCTGCTCCGATGATGCGGAGAAAACTCGTGTCCTCATCCCCATAAGGGCGAGGGATGACGAAGGTCGTCTCCATATCTCCTTGGGCGGACATGCCCTGGGTCAGACCATAGCTGGCCGTACCAAGACCTCCGAGAATATGGGGGGGGAACTCCCACCCGAACATCAGTGCTTTCATTCGTATCTAATTATGGGGAGGGTCTGTGTATCGTACGTATTCTTGGCCTCCTTGAGCAGGGCGAGTGAGCGAAGAATCTCACCGACGCTCATAGCGAAGGAAATCGCTCCACGACCCTTGAAGGGTGGATTGCCGTCAAAGAGTTCGCTCACGGTGCCTACACCGTGCTGCTGAAGCTCTTCTTCCATGCCGATGAGCGTGCGCTCGATGAAGGAGATTGCACTGCGTCCATAGAGCTTGAGGCAGGCCTCAAAGTACGGACCCAAGAGCCACGGCCATACAGAGCCGTTGTAGTAAGACTGCTCCCGCTGCCACTGCATGCCGTGACACTGGGGCTGGTAGCCGTCACTCTTCGGACTGAGCGAGCGTAGCCCCTTTGGGGTGCGTAGCTCACGCGTGATGATCTCGAGCACTGAGCGACGTGTAGCCTTGGGAAGCGGAGAATAAGGGAGTGAAGTGGCGAAGACCATATTGGGGCGTACGCTCCAGTCCCGCCAAGAGCTATGTGGATGCACGTAGTCGAAGAGGTAGCCGTGCTCATTGATAAATACCTTGCAGAAGCTACTCTCGACACGACCGAGTAGCTCGTCTAATTCGGGAGTCCACTTCTGGGGGAGGGCTTCGCGATAGAAGCAAAGTGCATTGTACCAAAGTGCATTGACCTCGACCAGATAGCCTTCACGGCGGACGACTGCCTGCCCGTTGATCTTCGCATCCATCCACGAAAGCGGACGTCCATCACCTGTGATGACGCACAGCCCTGTCTCATCAATGCGGAGGTTAGGGTGTACGTTGCGCAGATAGTATTGTATCAGCTCATCTAGGAAGTCCCCGTAGCGACTGACCATATCGGGGAGACTGGACCAGCGAGCATACTCTTGCAGCGCCCAGACAGCCCAGAGCCCAACATCACCTTCATTGATATTGCGTATCTCCTTGGATATACCCTCCTGACCCATGAAGGCTCGTACTTCGGGGAGTACGGTATCCATAATGCGGTAGAAGCGCTCGGGAGCATCCGCATAAATAGTGCAGCCAGGGAGTGCAATGAAGAGGTCACGTGCACGTACTCCGAACCACGGATAGCCTGCTAAGAGATAGCCGTGTGTGGCATCGGGGCGGTAGTAGAACTGCAGGGCCGCATTCAGTAGGCAGCTACGGAAGTCCTCGCGTGTTGTACGCAGTGCACGCTCTTCGGCGAAGAGTTGCGCTAAGGTCTTCGGGTCTGCTTCCTCGATCCCAGCAGAGAAATAGATGGACTCACCGACCTCGATGTCTGCTTCGAAGTAGCCGGGGACGTAGAGGTCTTCGGTATATTCATACCCACGCTCTCGTTCCTTTATATATTCGATACGCTCGTTCCAATGTGGGTCTGATACGAAGGTGTGTGCCTTAGAGAGCTGGAGGTAGAGGGTAGGATATCCAGGATAGAGGCAGAAGGTTACCCCTGACTGAGCGTGTCCGTGCTCTCCGTGGTACTGCTCATTGCGGTGCGTAAGCATCTTTACATCACGGAAGGCCAAGAAGGGGGAGAGTCGCAGCGTCGTACGGCTATGCGCTTCGAGTAGGGTATAGCGCAGGAGCATCCTATTGGTGTAGTGGCAGAAGAGGAACTCTTTCTGCAGCACCACTCCACCCACGCGGTAAGTCGTTGAGGAGGCGATGTCTACATTATATTCTCGGATGTACTTATGTCCTTTGGGGCTGAAGACATGCTCCTTCGTACTCGTGGATTCCAACGTTGAAGGGCACTCCGTGCTGTACGATCGTCAGGTCAAGGCTGGAGAGCAGTACGTGGTTGTTGTCACTGAGTTCGGGTACTGGGACGACGAGGATACCATGGTATTTGCGTGTGTTACAGCCTACGATGCTGGAGCAGCAGTAGGCACCTTTGCGGTTAGTACGTATGTACTCTCGCTGTGTAGACTCATCAAGGTTGGCCATGAGTCGGCGGTCGAACTTGAGGTAACTCATACTAAGTATAGCTTAGTTAGTGTCAGACTCTGTGTTGTAAGGCTTGGGAGAAGCCTGCATTACGAAGCCAAGTATAATTCTCCTGCTAAGTTACGAATTAGACTCTTCTTTGCCAATAGGTCAGGTGCATTAGGGTACGATGTTGGGTAGAGGACGCATATTATCTCGTTGCTTTTTGTCCTTCCTCTCCTGTTTCTTCCTGGGTATATACAATGTATGCGCGCGAGGCAATATGACCAGCCCCGAAGTAGTTATTGGCTACCTCGGGGCTGGGTGTATTGGATGGAGGTGTGAATCTCCTATGCAGGACGGATGATGCCTTGCTTTGGTGGCTTATAGCTCGGTCACATCGAGGACGAAGCGGTAGCGGATGTCTCCTCGCTCCAGGCGGTCAAGGGCTTCGATTGACTTGGCTGATGGGGAGTACTTCTCCTTCGGCTACGATGTCGTGGCGATAGCAGAAGTCCAGCATTTCCTGGGTCTCAGCGATGCCGCCAATGTTCGAGCCTGAGAGACTACGGCGGCCACGGACTATGGAGTAGGCCGCTACGGAGAGCGGTTCGCTGGGCAGACCGACTATGACGAGGCTACCATCATGGCGTAGGAGTCCGAGGTAGCGGTCGACATCGTGACCAGCGGAGACGGTGTCGAGGATGAAGTCAAGCTTTCCTCGTAGTGCCTTCATCGCTGCTTCATCACTTGAGAGAACAGCGTGGTCGGCACCGAGGCGTGCTGCATCAGTTACCTTCGAGGAGCTGGTGGTGAAGACGGTGACTTCAGCTCCCATAGCCTTAGCGATGCGTACGGCTAAGTGACCTAAGCCACCGATGCCGAGGATACCAACCTTCTTGCCCGGACCAGCTTGCCAATGGCGCAGAGGCGAATAGACGGTGATCCCTGCACAGAGGAGTGGTGCAGCCATAGGCAGATTGTCGAAGGAGGGCATGTGTAGGACGTACCGGTCTTCGCAGACATAGCTCTTGGAGAAGCCCCCGAAGGTATGTCCTCCAGAGATTTTGTCTGGGCTGTTGAAGGAGAAGGTCACACCTTCATCGCAGAACTGTTCCAGTCCCTCGTGGCACGAATCACAGTGTCCACAGCTATCTACGATGCAGCCGACACCGACAAGCTCCCCGATATTGAAGTCTCGAACTTCTTCTCCAAGAGCAGTGATGCGACCGAGTATTTTCGTGTCCAGGGACTAAGGGGTAGAAGGACTCTCCAAATTCCCCTTTCAGGCGATGTAGGTCCGAGTGGCAGATTCCACAATAGAG
>CAKMOP010000080.1 GCA_927910985.1 uncultured Porphyromonas sp.
GTGCGCTCTCCACGACTGAGGTAGGTGCACTTCCCCTCCTGGGGCTACGCCAAGCGCTCATCGCCTGCGCTACTCCCTCCAATATCAGCGACAGCGTGCTCGCCGAGCGCGTGCGTCGTGGTGAAATAGCCGAGATAGCCCAAGGTATGGGGCGTGATGTCGAGCGCATCATCGCCCTGCATCCCGAGGTACTTATCCAGGGAGTACAGCCCACCGACGACCGTGATGACGACCTGCGCAAGGCTGGGATTGCTGTCGTGCCCTTCAACAACTGGCAGGAAAGTACCGTCTTAGGTCGTGCCGAATGGATGAAGTTCATCGGCCTACTCTTCGGGCGTAATGCTCAGGCCGAAGAAGCCTTCCGCCATATCGAGCAGGAGTACCAAGCTGCCCAAGCCTTAATCCCCGCGACCGAAGAGCCACAGCACGTCCTCTATGGTCTGGACTACAAGGGCGTGTGGTATATCCCTGGAGCGCGCACCTACGTCACGCAGCTCCTCCGTGATGCCCATCTCCGCTACGACTCCGTCCCTGGGACGCAGAGCCGACCCGTCTCCTTCGAATACGTCTTCAGCCGTCATCGTGAGGCTTCCACGTGGCTCTGTCCGATGGCAGGTGACGTGAAGAGCCTCCGTGACTTCCTCACTCTGAACGAGCGGTACCGCCTCTTCTCAGCCACTCAGTCGGGACGTGTGTGGAGCGACCGCAAGCGCACCAACGCCGCAGGAGGGAACGACATCTGGGAGAGTGGCCTCTATTGCCCCCACCTCTTGCTGAAGGACCTGATTAAGATCACCCGTCCTGAGCTCCTTCCCGACTACGAGACCACTTACTGGACGAAGCTGAACTAAGCCGATGCACCTAGTCACACCCTGCTTTTGCCTTGCTATGCGCTGGGCTCCTTATGGCCTTCCTCCTCGACATTATGTGGGGAAGCGTCGCCCTCCCTGCACGCGAAGTCGTCGAGACCCTCTTGGGGCAAAGCTCCGATACGACCAATAGCTACATCGTCCTGAGCTTCCGCCTACCCAAAGCCCTTACGCCGTCATCGCTGGAGCAGGTGTCTCCATCGCTGGTCTGCTGATGCAGACCCTCTTCCGCAATCCCTTGGCCGACACTTCCATCCTCGGTATCAACAGCGGAGCAGGCGTCGGGGTCGCCATCTACACGATGGCTGCGACCCTCGCCCCGGGGCTCTTCCAGACGGCGGGTGTGGCGAGTACGTGGGGCATCATCGGGGCTGCGTGCCTCGGTGCTATGGGCGTCCTCTTAGCGATTAGCGTGGTCTCAAGCCGCCTACACGACCTCGTCTCGGTGCTACTCGTGGGGGTAATGTTCGGCTTCTTAGCCAGCTCAATCATCTCGATCCTGCAGTATTTCAGCGACCAAGAGACGCTGAAGACCTACCTACTGTGGAGCTTTGGGAGCGTGTCAGGCACGACGTGGCGGCAGCTCTCCGTGATGCTTCCCATCCTACTGACGGCACTTCTCTGCACGCTCTTCCTGCCCAAGTCGCTCAATGCCTTGGCTCTCGGCGAGCATTATGCGCATTCGGTCGGGGCGAATATCCGCCTCATCCGCCGCCTACTGATCGCACTCACCAGCATCATCGCAGGCTGCATCACCGCCTTCACTGGGCCGATTGCCTTCCTCGGAATGGCAGTGCCGCACTTCGTTCGCCTCATCTTCCGCACGGCAGACCACCATATTTTGGTGCCTGCGACCTTGCTGACGGGGAGCTTTCTCCTCTTGCTCTGCGACCTCTTGACCCAGCTACCGGGGGCGCAGATGATACTTCCGATCAATGCCATCACCTCGCTCCTCGGCGCTCCTGTCGTGCTGCTGGTGCTCCTCGGTGGTAAGCGCAAGCCCTCAACCTTCCGATAAGATGATGCCTTCTTCGCACGCCCCCTCATCCACATCCGCCAGCTGACCACCGGCTACCTCGAGCGCGGCAAGCCCATCCCCATAGCCGAGGGGCTCGAACTCACCATCAATCCTGGGGAAGTCATTATGCTGATGGGCCCCAACGGTAGTGGCAAGTCCACCCTGATGCACACGATGGCAGGGCTACTCGCTCCGCTCTCAGGGGATATTTACCTCTCTGGTCAAGCCCTCTCGAGCCTTACGCCCAAGGAGCTCTCCCGACAGATTAGCCTCGTGCTGACCGAGCGTATCCCCCCGAGCAATATGACCGTGTGGGATGTCGTCACCGTGGGGCGCTACCCCTACACAGGCTTCTACGGCCGTCTGAGCCCGCACGATGTGGCGGTATGTGAGGCGGCGCTTGAGCGCTGTCACCTAAGAGGGATGCGTGAGCGCACCTTCGACACGCTGAGTGACGGGGAGAAGCAGCGCGTGATGATCGCACGTGCCTTGGCTCAGGAGACGCCACTCATCCTCCTCGACGAGCCGACAGCGCACCTCGACCTCCCCTCTCGGCTGGAGGTGACGACGATGCTCCGCACGCTGGCGCACGAATGTGGCAAGAGCATCCTTATCTCGACGCACGAGCTGGACTTGGCTCTGGGCTGGGCGGACACCCTGTGGCTCTTAGACCGCTCTGGCGAGATGCAGGCTGCAGCACCCGAGGACTTGGTACTCTGTGGAGCTATTGAGCGGGTCTTTGGCTCAGCAGAATTGCGCTTCGACCAAGAGCGGGGAGAATTCTCTATCGAGCCAAGTACAGACGCCGCCCTCTGTGTCATTGGTGAGGGACTGCGTGCGGTATGGACCAAGCGCGCCCTACGCCGTGCAGGCTTCCTCCCTATTGAGTCCGCAGACAATACCCAGCTTCCCTGCATCGTCATCGAAGAGAGCGGATGGCTGCTTCGCACCTCGTCAGGCGAAGAAACACGGCATACCTCAGTCACCTCCCTCCTCCGCGCCCTGAGGGCATAGCCTTCCCGTCACCCCCCTTCCGTCCTTCGGTGACGGACAAGACGACCGCACCCCCATAACCCTCGAGGGCTATGGGGGTGCGGTCGTAGTAATAGGGCACCTACCGAAGGACTTACTTCTTCCCGCGACGGCGCAGGAGACGACGGACGTAGTCGAAGGTGAGCATCAGCCCCGTGAGCGAGGAGATGAGTCCAATGAGCAGGAAGGTCCACATCACCACGGTCCACGCCCCAGGCGTATTGACCAGCGGAGCGAACTGCAGGCGGTGGAACTTCATAAACATCCACGCATCGATGCGCTCATTATCCGCATACATCCGATACATCCCCGTCTTGGGGTCGATGTAATAGGTGTGATGATCCTTCGTATCAATCGCGATACGCCAGACGGGCAAAGGACGCTTGCCCGCACGATGGACATAGTAGGTATCGTACTTCTCGAGGAAGGTAGTGGTATAGTGCTTATCTCCAAAGACACGGCGAAGCTCCGTCAGCAGCTCTGCACGATTGAGTGCCAGCACCTTCGGCTCTGCTGAGCGAGCATCGTAGTAGTGCGCTTCCTTCCCCTCCGCTCGGAGGATGGGGATAGAGCCGAAGGAGGTGAAGCTCAGCGAGCGCAGCTCCGGCTCACACTGACGCAAGGCCGTCAGAGACGTGCGGTACTGCTGCAGGGGAAGCGGATCACCTGCGAGCTGCTCCACGGGATAGTCCTTGGTCTCGGTGGCAGGGAAGTGGACGACGGACAAAAGTCCCGTCAGCACCCAGGTAATAATCAGGACACCGCCGACCGTCCCGAAGAAGTGATGCCACTGGTAGCGCTTGCGAGGGAAGGGGGGAATAGAGCTTCTTGGCCTTCTTCTTCCCACGTGTACGGTAGTAGACGATGCCGAGGTAGAAGCCCGTCACCGCCATAAACGTCCCGATGGCACCGAGGACGATGATGATCCAGCGCCACAGCTCCACCTGACTGCGTATATAGGTGAAGTAGATCCAGTGCGGGATGGCACCGAACCACGACCACAGACGTTCGCTGCGCGTACTCTCTTGCAGCACCTTCCCCGTCTTGCTCGAGACGTAGACTTCGTGCCCTTCTCCCCCCGAGAGATGCAGGCGGTAGAAGGGGAGGTCTTCACGCAGCTGGGCAAAGGGCGTCCACTGGTCAAGGTCTGTGAGCGTATCGATTCCCTCGACGCTCTTCCCCCAGCGCTGAGCTACATCCTCGAGGTAGCTGCGATCAAGGTGCAGGATATGCAGGGTGTCCCCAGAGAAGGTGAGCATCTTCTCATCCCCCTCACGAGGCTGGAGCGTCAGGCGTGCACGACTGTCGGCATAGGTGCCACCCGAGAGGGTGAGCCCCTCTATATGGAGCGTATCCAAGGAGGGAGAAGCCAGTAGCACGGCTAAGCTGTCGGTCGAAGGGAGCTCTTCGGGCAAGCACGCACTATGCTGGAGCTCTTCGTCTGGCGAGTACTTGGGGTAATGATGGTAGATGAGGACGAAGCCAGAGACGAACCAGGCGACGAAGAAGATACTCATCAAGGCACCGAGCAGGCGGTGCGTACGAGTCATAAAGGACTTAAGGGTCATAGTCGAAGGTCTTGGTCAAGATGAGACTATTGCATCATACGGCACTCGCTTCGTTGTTTGCGACATTCGGGCTGGGTCATTTACAGGAGTAAACTCCCTTCGCCCTCAGTCTTAACGCCTTGCGATTACCGCATGCTGCCATGGTCTCCAAGATACAATGATAAAGTACAGCCCCCCACCATACCGTGGGGTACAGTGGGGGGCTGATAAGAGCTTTGTGAACTCGTGTCGAAAGGCTTAGCCGTTGACCTTAGCCATGTGAGCAACGAGGTCGAGTACCTTGTTGGAGTAACCGATCTCGTTATCGTACCAAGTAACGAGCTTGACGAACTTGTCCGTCAGAGCGATACCAGCCTTAGCGTCGAAGATAGACGTACGCGTATCGCCGAGGAAGTCGCTGGATACGACATCTTCGTCCGTGTAGCCGAGGATACCCTTGAGTTCGCCTTCAGAAGCCTTCTTGACAGCGTCGCAGATCTCTGCGTAAGAAGCAGGCTTAGCGAGGTTAACCGTGAGGTCAACAACAGAGACGTCGAGGGTAGGAACGCGGAAGCTCATACCGGTGAGCTTACCATTGAGTTCGGGGATAACCTTACCTACAGCCTTAGCAGCACCCGTAGAAGAAGGGATGATGTTGCCAGCAGCAGCGCGGCCACCACGCCAGTCCTTAGCCGAAGGACGTCGACGGTCTTCTGCGTAGCCGTAGTAGCGTGTACCGTGGTCATCAGACCGTCGGTGATACCGAAGTTGTCGTGGAGAACCTTCGCCAGAGGTGCGAGACAGTTCGTCGTGCAGGAAGCGTTCGATACGAACTGCGTGCCCTTGACGTACTTGTCGGTGTTAACACCGCAGACGAACATAGGCGTGTCGTCCTTAGAAGGAGCCGACATTACGACATACTTAGCACCAGCGTCGATGTGGCCCTGAGCCTTTTCCTTAGAGAGGAAGAGACCAGTTGATTCGACTACGTACTCAGCACCGATTTCGCCCCACTTGAGGTCAGCGGGATTCTTTTCGGCAGTGATGCGGATCGTCTTACCGTTGACGATGAGGTTGCCGTCCTTGACTTCGACCGTACCGTCGAAGCGGCCATGCATCGTGTCATACTTGAGCATATAAGCCATATACTCTGCATCGAGGAGGTCGTTGATACCTACGATCTCGATGTCGCTACGCTTCTGGGCAGCACGGAAGACAAAACGGCCGATACGTCCGAAGCCGTTGATACCTACTTTAATCATCTTATTATTCGTTTCGTTAAACTGATTTACTGAATCTTTCTCGTGCAAGAGGAGCATCCCTTTGGCGCGGGACACAACTTGCGCTACAAAATTACAGAAATTTATCCACACCTATGGCTTACTTCTAAAATATTTTGGAAAATCCCCTCTTTCCGCCCACTTCTGCCCGTAAAGCTCCACACAAAGCCCCACCAACGACCTCGTGAGAGCTCGCCCCAAGCGTGTCTGCAGAGTACTCCGCCGCGAGTCTCGCGGCTTCCACCTTACGAAGTAGCTGCTGCGACCTATATAGCTCAGCGGATGAAGCTATATTGCTTTGTCTGCAAAGCAATATAGGTCACGATAACGACCTATATAGGTCAGACAGCCGACCAATATAGGTGCATACCACCCCATCCGCAAGCCCGCATCCTTCCCCTCCTATAGCTTCCCCGCCGTACTCCCCGCCGAAAGGGCTAACTTTGATAGCGAACTCCCCCATCATCCCCCCAAAGGAAATAGCTTATTCAGACGACAATGATAGCCTACAAAGAGATTGCCCAAATCAAAAATGTGAAGGGCGTTAACCCCGTCACGGGAGACTATTCCTATGAGGAGAATGGGCGGGGCTACCTCTGTATTGATGGTGTCTTGCTTGAGAAAGAGAGGCCCGCAAGTCAGCTCGTCTCCGTAGGTGAATACACCTACGCTTGGTATAGCTATGGCTGCATAGAAGTCTATTCGGGGCATACCTTGCTGAAGGTATTTGAGCAGAAGGTTCGCCTACTTAATGGAGAAGCAGGCGCGTACATCGGGCATCATACTTACGATCCTAAAACCTTAGAGACGGGTGAGAATATCCTTTCAGTCCCAGACGGGCAACCTCTCTTAGCGCAAAACGTCCCTTACAGCTTGTATAAA
>CAKMOP010000081.1 GCA_927910985.1 uncultured Porphyromonas sp.
GTCACGGTAATCAGCGTTGCCAGGTACGCTTTGTGTCTGTATTGCGGAAGAGGTCGCTGACCTCCTTTGGATGAGTCGGTTTGATGCGACTCATACGGGTATTGTCCATTCTCTCTGTCTTTTTTGAATTACGCTTACAAAGTTAGTCAAAGCTCGCCTCATCTCCCGACTCTACGTGGGCGGTCGGCGAAGGTCCGATTCATTGTTAGCTCCTTATCACATACTAACTGGATGCGTGTCTTCTATGTTAATCAATGTCGGTGTATATCTTATACTCGAACTCTAGTAAGTGCCCAATGCTCTCATCTTTTCGGATGACCCGGGTAACCTTGACTGCTGCAAACTTTTGCCTTTGGTTTTCTAGGATGACAATCTCCCCTTCATGTACTGCCCATGCCCGAGAGCTAAAGTTAAAGTCAGTCGCCTTGTCGATAGAAGGGAAATCTTGTTAGCTGGAGTTGTACCCGACTCGCTTTATATAATCGCTGTAGCAGTAGACAGAATTAGGCCCACATCCACTCCAGCTCGTAGTGAATTGAAACTCCCCTTCTCCGATTAAGAATAAGCCGTTATTTGTCTTGTAATCAAATGAGACTTTCCCTTCAAAAGCTGTATTCTGAAACTCAATCTTCCCAATCTCAAGTGCGGTCGTAATTTGCTCGGATAGCTTTGATGAATCGAACGGATTGCTCCCTAGAGGTGGCTTCTCCTCCGTGTCTTTATCATAGATGCGACGAAGAAGTTCCCAGTAATTTGCTTTATAGCTGCCATTATCTTCAAAATCTAGATACCTGATGCCCGATAAAAAGAATGGAACTTTCTTTTCCTGCTTGCAGCCTCTAATTATAGGGATAATAAAGCGCTTATTAGTACTGTTAATCATTTCGTCAGTTAGTATCCGCTTCTCATATCCTACTCCTCCTAGTCCGCTGTTTGCTTTTGCGATATATTGATCACTACAGATGCATAAAATAAGGTGGGAGTCAGTGAGACCCTGCTCCATATATAGTTGCAGGTCATCTCCTATTCGTGCTTCCCATTGATCAAGTATTACATCTACACGATGATTGCGAAGTCGTGTTGCTAGCTCTCGAACCCATTGTTTGTGCTCTTCATCCTCCCAGGCATAGGAGATAAATACTTTTTTTGGTTCTTTTTCCATTATTATGTGGCTGTTTGATATTGCGAAAGTAGCGAATTAAAGGGCTTAACGCAATTGTTTTAATCATCAATCCTAAGGAGTCATAATAGAGGGGGGGCTTAGAGGTGTAGGGCGCCCAAGCAAAAGTAGGTGCCTTGACAAAGAGAAGATCCCACTTGATACACCCTCGGATTGGGCGATGTCAAGTGGGATCTTGCTTGGAGTGATGTGCCAGAGAGCGTGGCTCTCCTAAGTCGGGATCGTTTGGCTAGTTGCCGTTAGCCTCGACTTTGTAAAGTTCACTTGATAATGACTGTGAAGAGGTGAGTGTTACCTCCTTCTCGTAGGTCTTGAGGTACTTGTTCCCTCTATACTGCTTCACGCTCGTCTTCACCTTGATGGATGCAGGGGCATTATCGGGTCTGCGTACGATAATACCAACATATAGCCCCGAACCCTTGTGGGTGAAGGTCGTGCGATAGGACTTTGCGATGGGCTCTCTCCACTCGGTATTGTAGGTGATCTGACCGACGAGCTTGCCGTCACGGTAGATGTCAGATCCGCCTTGGGTGTTGGCGTTGAAGTGGACGCTGATCGGAGCGGATGCACTGATCGAGACCTCTTGCTTCAGGTCTGCGCTGCCGAAGCCGCCGAATTCTCCGCCTGGCAGGTCACTCTTGCCACCGCAAGAGCTGAGCACTAAGGCAAAGGAGAAGAGGAGAAGAGATAGGATGCCGAGTCGGCGAAATGATTGTTTTGTAGCCATTTTACTTGTAGTTGATGATGAGGCGGAGGGAGGGTAGACCAAGCTATCCAGCTCCGCAGTAATGGTTTCGTTAAATGAATTGTACTTAGGGAAGGAGTGTAAGACAGGCTTCTTCTCCTTCCTTAGCTACAAACGAGAAAATGTATGGAAATGTTGTCCTATCGAAGAAATATGTCTGAGTGTAATAGGATGCAGTAAATAAAAGTAAATGGATTTCGCGGGATACATACTCTGAAGTTGATGGCTGTATTAGCAAATGTGAAGGTGCGAAATCAGGAAGCTAATCACAACAGAGACTTGTTTACTACTGCACATTTGGTGGTTATAGTAATAGATTGTTGGTCCGCGCATAGATAAAAGTTGCGGACGAGTGGCAGATAAGTTTGGGCTACGTACGTGGCTCTAATATCTCCGTACGTGGATATTTGGATTTACGTGCCTGGTCTTTAAGACTACGTGCATAGATAGAAGAATACCACTACGGGAAGACGCTTTTTTCTTCACGAGAACTATGCTTTTCCCTCCGCTGAATGAGAGGAATACTCGCGATAAGGCGCAGGGCTTGTGTATCACTTCGGAGAGGTATAATCGTGTGAACCACTTCTGTCTTCCCGGCTGGGTGTTGCTTGACAATCGGACGGTGTGTGAAGTCGTGATAGAGGGGCAGAGCTACAGCAATAGTTGTTTGCGCTTGGTTCAGTAGTAGTTTTATATACGAACTACTATTAGTTCGTAGGCGAAACGAATAGTTATTGCCCCCCCAAACCAGTAGTCGTTTGAGTGTAGACCAATAGTCGTTTGGAAATCGACTTTGCCTCGATATTGCTTCCATATAAGGATGGGGCTTTTGATCTCATTTGATTAGGTGTCCTAAACTTATACTATCTCTGCAATGGTGATGTACCCCGAATAGGGGACGTCGCCCCGATTTAGATCTCATCCCTCGTATAAGTTGGGATGGGGTCTAATTCTATATATTCACTCCTTGAGCTACAGTCGGGGTTAGAGGCTCATAGCCTACTGCCCCTACCGATGATCTTGCTGGGATCTGCAAGCGTCCATCGGTAGGGGGCATTCCTGTTTTTAGGAGGATGGGGCGAGAAAAGTGAAGGAGTGGGGTGCTGGGTGGTAGTGGGGAGTATTTGAGTGAGTTATAAGGGTACTTCGTTGGATGAGTCGAGGAGGGTGGTGTGAACCTATATAGGTCGCTGGGTCAACCTATATAGCTCTGCTCCGCAATCTATATTGGTCACGCTGCCGACCTATATAGGTTGACTCGCTGACCAATATAGGTTGGTGTGGCCTTCTTGTAGAGGAGTAGATGCTATCCGCATGCTGAGCCTGTGGTATGTGCAGCGAGGGAAAAGAGAATGGAGCCACGGATGACTCCGTGACTCCACATGAAGTGTCACCCAGAGACCAGCGGAGCTTGATAGAATCGCACTTATAGTTTGCTGGCGTGCTGACAATGCAAAGATAATCCTTAACTTTGTGCTGCGAGGTACTCCGAATAGGGGACGTCGCTCCGATTAGCCCTATCCTCAGTCCAGAGTATAGGGCTAATCCTTATAGTACAAGCCCCGCTCAAGTCGAGTGGGGCTTGCTGCAAAAGCGAACGTACGGAGCTTGAAGTGATCGCGCCATAGGTAAATACGATTGCTTCGCTGGATGCAAAGATAGTTTGCCTTTTCCTTGTCTCACCTTCTATCCCCTTGCTGTAGAGAAGGCTAAGCTGTGGCGGTGGAGGAGCTTGAGAGGATGGGATGCACTCGCTGATAGCTCCCTTGATGACAGGCTTTGTACCCTCGGACTCTGTAGAGTCGTGAGCAAGTGGGGGAAGCGTTTGCGTATATACAGAAGTTGTATTATCTTTGCACTCGCAACTAAGAAGGTGGCAATACTCTTCCTTAGCTCAGTTGGTTAGAGCATCTGACTGTTAATCAGAGGGTCCTTGGTTCAAGCCCAAGAGGAAGAGCTTCTCCCGATCATCGGGAGGGGAAGGAAGCTCCTTCGGAAGTTGTTTGAGTACTCTTCCTTAGCTCAGTTGGTTAGAGCATCTGACTGTTAATCAGAGGGTCCTTGGTTCAAGCCCAAGAGGAAGAGCATTACTGACTGTTTCATAATAGGCGAAGCCCTTAGGTTCAATTGCGGGAACCTAAGGGCTTCTTGCTTATCTTCTCATTGAGAAGGGTATATAAATGCATCGTGCCCCTGCTCACCGCTATGGTGGGCAGGGGCACGATGCTGTATGGTGGGCGGCTTAGAGCCCGTGTTCGCCGAGGTAGCGTTCAGCTTCGATAGCTGCCTTACAGCCCGAGGCTGCCGCCGTGACGGCTTGGCGATAGAGCGGGTCAGCTCGTCGCCGGCAGCGAAGACTCCTGGGACGCAGGTGCGTGGCGTAGCTCCTTCGGTCTTGATGTAGCCGACTTCATCGACTTCGACATAGTCAGAGAAGAGCTCGGAATTGGGGTGATGACCGATGGCGAGGAAGAAGCCGTCGATGGGGAGATCTACACGCTCTTCGTCTGGCTGACCGAGACGCTTGACCAGATGTGCACCTTCTACCCCGTCTTCTCCGTAGAGACCAAGCGTGTTGTGCTCATAGAGGACGGTGATCTTCTCGCTGGCTGCGACGCGCTGACGCATAATGTCGGAAGCGCGGAGATAGTCTTTGCGCACGATCATATAAACGTGCGAAGCAAGACTTGCCAGGTAAAGAGCTTCTTCGCAGGCAGTGTCACCACCACCGACTACGGCCACTTTCTTATTGCGGTAGAAGAAGCCGTCGCAGGTAGCACAGGCGGAGACGCCCATACCTGCATACTTCTCCTCGTCGGGAAGACCAAGGTACTTGGCCGAAGCACCCGTAGCGATGATGACCGTGTCAGCTTCGATTTCGACACCTTCCTCGAAGGTGATGACGTAGGGAGCCTTAGAGAGGTCAGCCTTAGTAGCGAGACCGGCGCGAATCTCCGTGCCGAAGCGCAGGGCTTGCTTGCGGAGGTCTTGCGTCAGTGCTGGGCCAGTGATCCCTTCGGGATAGCCAGGGAAGTTCTCTACGTCTGTAGTTTGGGTGAGCTGTCCTCCAGGTTGGATGCCTTCATAGAGGAGGGGGGCAAGGTTAGCGCGTGAGGCATAGATGGCGGCGGTGTAGCCAGCGGGGCCGGAGCCGATGATCAGGCAGCGGCGATGTTCTCTACTCATACTTGATGATCTATATCTGAGGTGGTAATGGTAAGGGGTGTTTAGCGCATATCGTGGAGCTTTTTCTGGAGCTCTTGTCGCGCAATGAAGATGCGGCTCTTGACGGTGCCAAGAGGAATGTCCAGAGTTTCGGCGATCTCGCTGTATTTGTATCCTGCGACGAACATCGAGAAGGCTTCCTTGAGTGTCGGGTTAAGGGCGGCAATGGCACTCGTGATCTCCTTGATGTCCATAGAGCCCTCGGGGGTGTTGTCCCCGCCATCGCTCATCAGAGGCACGTTGTAAGCGTCGACATTGGGGTCAATGAAGCTCTGTGTGCGTACCAGCTTGTGGTAGTTATTGATGAAGATATTACGCATAATCTTCAGTACCCAGCCCTTGAAGTTGACGTTACGACGAACTTATCATAGTTGTTCAGGACGCGCAGAGTCGTGTCCTGCGTCAGGTCTTCGGCGTCGGCTTCGTCCTTCGTTAGGGTGCGTGCGAAGTTCTTCATATAG
>CAKMOP010000082.1 GCA_927910985.1 uncultured Porphyromonas sp.
GACTTCTATCATTGGGGCGAGGATCTACAGACAGACGCTCTCCCTCTCGGCTCGTCGTCACGATCTCGTTGCGATTCGTACTTTCGATAAGGGGGCTCGTGAGCTACCTCGTATGGGACTGCTTCGCCTGTGCGATGCAGAGACAGGTGAGGAACGATGGGTCGATACCGCTTCGTCTCGTGTGGCTCGTCACTATGCCGAAGAGGTGCGCAAGCAAGAGGAAACGTTCCGTAGTCATTGCCTTCGCTCGGGGGTAGATCATATTGAGATCGCTACGGATGGGGACTATGTACCCGAACTGATTAAACTATTTGGACGGAGATCCTAATCATACTATGCAGAGACTACGGCATCTATCTATTCTGCTGCTCGTATTTGTCGGCTGCTGTGTCGAGCTGTCGGCGCAGCGTGTGTCGATACAAACCCACTTAGATCGCTCGGAGATACGTATCGGGGAGCGTGCAGCTGTCGAGATGACGATCCGCACGGATAATCTCGCTGCTACTCGCTTCCATCTCGTGGAGGACTCAACAGGCAACGAACGCTTCCGTGTCTTGGAGTTTGGTGCACTGGATACCATCAATGTCGGTGGCACGATCCAGGAGATCAAGGCACGTATGATTATCACCTCCTTTGACTCGACTCTAATCACCATCCCACCCATTGTCGTGGAGACCCCTTCGGGTAGTGCGGTGTCGAAGCCACTTGCGCTGAATGTCGTCTCTCCAGAGGTCGATCTTCAGCACCCAGACCACTTCAAGCCCATTCAAGATCCGTGGGATGAGCCCTACACCTTAAAGGATATCCTGATCCTCATTTGGACGAGCTGGATCACCTATGTAGCGATCCTTATCGCTCTTGTCCTGCTCTTCATCTATGAGTATAAGCGCCGTATGGAATATATGAAGGAGCCTGAGCCCGTATACCAACCTCCGACGACAGCCTTTGAGACCTTCCTGACTCAGCTCGAAGCTCTGAAGGGAATGCGCCTCGAGGAGCAAGTAGACTTCAAGGTCTACTACACGAGCCTTACGAGTGCTGTGCGCTCCTACCTTGGGCAGGTCTTGCACTTCGATGCCTTGGAGAAGACGACTGATGAGCTCCTCGAAGCACTGCATACCTATTCCCTGAATAGTGACTATCTCCGTACCATCGAGGAGCTGATGAGGGTAGGGGACTTTGTGAAGTTCGCTAAGAGCCTCCCTCTGCGTAGCGAGGTCGATGAGATTACTCGACGTATCTATGACCAGACGAAGGCCTTCCACTTAGCTTGGCTCGCCCAGCAAGAAAAAGCAGCTACAGCAGGAAAGGAGGTGGCAGAATGACCTTCCTACATCCCGAGCTCCTGTGGCTCTTGCTCCTCTTACCTGCGCTACTCATTATATATATAGTATGGCGTAGGCGGCAGCACGCTTCGCTTCGAGTACCTTCACTCCTCTTTCTTCGTGATATGCGTGGAGGGCTTCGTGTCTATCTGCGTCATAGTCTCTTTGTCCTTCGTCTCATCGCTTTAGGATTGATTATTGTAGCTTTGGCTCGTCCGCAAAGCTCCTCCTCGTGGAGTGAAGATCGTGTCGAGGGGATCGATATTATGCTGACGATGGACATCTCGACGAGTATGCTGGCGATGGATTTCCAGCCTAACCGCGTCGAGGCTGCTAAGGAAGTCGCTATGCGCTTCATCGCTAATCGTCCTAATGACAACATTGGCTTGGTCGTCTTTGCTGGCGAGAGCTTCACGGCTTGCCCTCTGACGCAAGACCACGCTACTCTGATCAATCGCCTTCGGGAGATGACACCAGGGATGATCGAAGATCAGACGGCTATCGGCTCGGGCTTGGCTACAGCGATCAGCCGTCTCAAGGATAGTAAGACCAAGAGTAAGGTCATCATCCTGCTGACGGACGGAGCCAACAACACGGGGAATATCTCCCCGAAAATGGCTGCAGACTTGGCGAAGACCTTCGGTATCTCTATTTACACTATCGGCGTTGGCTCGGGGGCGGGCGAAGCTCCCTATCCAATACAGACGGCACTTGGTGTCGTAGTGCGTAATATGCCAGTGGATCTCGACGAACCTACGATGCGCCAGATCGCTGATGTCTCTGGAGGAGCTTACTTCCGTGCTACGGATAATGAGTCGCTATCAGCCATCTATCAGAAGATCGACCAGCTGGAGAAGACCAAGCTCTCTACACGGAACTACCACACGACCTATGAGGAGTTCTTCGTCTTTGTCCTCGCAGCAGCTCTTCTCCTATTACTGGAGTTCGTCCTTCGTTCGACCGTTCTACGCACCAATCCATAAGCTATGAACATCCACTTTTATTCACCCGGATACCTTTATCTGCTTCTTGCGCTTATCCCTCTCTTAGGGCTTTCGCTCTTTGCTTATTGGCGACGTCGATGGATGCTGAAGCGATTTGCAGATAAAGACTTGGGTAGGGCGCTTACGCCACTGGCCTCGGGGAAGAAGTATGTACTGCGTGATCTCTTACTCCTTATTGCCGGGGCTCTGATTATCGTTGTCCTGGCTCGTCCACAGGTAGCAGGTGGCGGTGATGCTGCTAATGATGATAAGGGAATCGAGGCAATGATCTGCCTGGATATATCGAACTCCATGCTCTGTCAGGATATTGCTCCGAGCCGTCTGGACTTTGCGAAGCGAACCATTTCTCGTCTCTTGGAGCGTATGCATTCCGACCGTGTGGGGGTGATCGTCTTCGCAGGGAGTGCTTTTGTTCAGCTCCCGATGACGACGGATCTTGGTACGGCTCAGGATTTCTTGGCGGATATCTCTCCCAATATGCTCTCCGACCAAGGGACGGCTATTGGGCAGGCTATTATGCTGGCTCGTCAGTCCTTCTCTGATCGCAAGGACTTAGGGAAGTCAATCATTGTCTTGACCGATGGGGAAGACTTTGAAGACAATGCCACGGAGGCTGCGAAGGATGCAGCGAAAGCTGGGATACATATCAATGTCGTAGGCGTGGGCTCTGATAAGGGGGGGCCTATCCCCACCTCCGAAGGTAACTTGACCGATGAGTCTGGGAATATGGTCGTCACTCGCTTCAACCCCGATATGTGTCAGCAGATAGCTGATGCTGGTGCTGGTGTCTTCGTCTCTTCGAGTGCGCAGTCTACCGTGGTTAAGGAGATCGAGAAGCAGCTGGAAGAGCTTCCTCGTGCTTCGATTACTTCGCGCGGAGATAATAGTGCGGCGGAGGCCTTTGAGCCATGGCTGTGGGCAGCCTTAGTCTTGCTTGTAGTCGAGTTCTTCATCATGGGGAGGAAGAATAAGTTCCTCATCCGTCATAATATCTTCGGTAATGAGAAGTAAGATAGCTATCCTCTCGCTTGTATTGCTCGCTTTGTGGAGCTCGTCTCTCCACGCTCAGGGCATCAAGTCCTATATACGCCGAGCCAATAAGCTCTACCACGCCAAGGACTATGCTGGAGCTATTCAGTCCTACCGCCGTGCGCTCCTTCGTGATAGCCTCTCAGGGAAAGCCAACTTCGGGTTGGGAGCTTCAGCCTATGCGCAGGGGCGTTATGACGAAGCCAAGAGCTATCTGGAGCGAGCAGTGCAAGACCAGCAACTGACACCTCAGCAGCAGGCAGGCGTCCTACATAACTTGGGTAACGTAGCGATGAAGAAGAAGGATTACCAGTCAGCTGTCCAGTCCTACGAGGAAGCACTGCTGCGTAATCCAGAGGATGAAAATACGCGCTATAATCTGGCTCTGGCACAGAAGC
>CAKMOP010000083.1 GCA_927910985.1 uncultured Porphyromonas sp.
TCCCATTCCGAACAGAGAAGTTAAGCCCAATCGTGCCGATGGTACTGCGTAAAAGTGGGAGAGTAGGTAGCCGCCATTTAGGAGAGTGGGTGTTGTAGCGAGAGCTATGACACCCACTTCGTTTTTATATGCTGAGGTGACGTAGCTTCCTAAGCAGAGGGATGAAGCTGGATATCCATGGACCTCCTATTTCGCGCCTATGAGAAAAGGCTTAACTTTGCCGTGAGACATCTAATCTGAGTACTTGCCTCTGCAGTCTCTGCTTCTTAGTCCCTCACTGCTCTATATTTGCAGAGCTGTGGAATGAGACTTGCCTGAGATGGGGCTTTTTCTCCCCACTCATGGACGTTTTAGAGCATAGATTATTCATCCATCATCATTCTACATACTGATGAAGTCAAAGCTTGTTGCCTATCTTTTATGGCTGTTCTTTGGAGTCTTCGGAGTCCACAAATTCTATTTAGGGAAGATCTGGATGGGATTGATCTACCTATGTACTGGTGGGGTGTTTGGTATCGGTCTTTTGATTGATCTCTTTACGCTCGGTGGACAGGTCGATACCTATAACGCACTCTACCTATCGCGTCGAGCTATGGAGCAGCGCTTCTAAGGGAGGGAAGTGCTTTGCCCGGTGTATGCACCGCTCTGTCTATTGGTCTTGGGAGCTTGGGCTATTGTCTCCTTTTGCGTTTACTCATACGCTGCTGTCTCCAGAAGCTTGTTCGCTAAGTAGTAGGTAGGCTTAGCTTATTTAATCATCTTCCATCTGTCAAAAGGCTTGCCCCCGTACTCTAATCGCATAGAGTACGGGGGCAAGCCTTGCTCGTTTCGTGGAGAATATTTTTCGGGAAGCTATTGGACGCGCTGGCGGACTTTGTCGCAGAGGATACGTAGCACCCAGCGTGACCAGAAGTAGAAGTGTAGGTACTTGGTGTAGACTTCGGAGCCATTACGGGAGACGGCACTGAGCTGATTGTGGTAGTTAGAAATCTTCTTGCGGTGCGCAAAGGCTCCATCTCCGTCAAAGATAGAGATGCGTAGACCGATTTCTTCGGCACAGCGTATGTGACGATAGGATTGTGTCGGTAATTCCTTTGTGATGCGCTCGATAGCGAGGCTATAGGCAATAGGTCCCGTGGTGCGGAGGACTCCCCAGAGACCTACCCCAGTCGTGAAGGGATTGTAGTTGTCGAGGCACTTGAGTACATCGAGGATAACAGCTCGAAGGATTGGATGACCGGGGCTGGAGATGACGAAGCCCTGATGAAATTCCCCGTGTGGGAAGCGTTCACGTGGCAGGTCGGGGTAGTATCCAAAGCCTTTATAAGGTCCTTCGACATCATTATTCCAGTGGTAGATGATATTGCGATCACTCGGGAGGAGTATTTGATCCAGAGGGCGCTCCATCGATGATTTTACATCGAGGTAGACACCGCCGAGGGCGTAGACGATGAGGTAGCGGAGGAAGTCAGCTTGGGCGGCACGGTAGTCGGGCGAGATCATACGGAAGTAGCGCAGGATCTCTTTGTTGTAGTGCCCGAGGATGAAGGTGTCGATATCTTCTTCGTCCCACAGATGGTACTCCCAGTCGGGGTTAATACGGCATATGTATTGGACGTTCTCCTTCATCTCTTCAGGGAGTTGATCGGCAGGCTTCCCGAGGAAGATCTGATGTATCCGCTTAGGGATGGGAGCATCTTCGTAGGGAATATGAGGAAGAATCTTCTCGTAGTCGGACATTGTCATTGGATATATATTCTTGGATGGTTTGCTATAGAATGGCGTAGCTTATCGCCCGCAGCTCAGGGCGAAGGGGCAGTAGCGACACGGCTTGAGGTCTTCGCTCTGGGTGAAGGGCACCTCGGTGTCATATAGGCTGGTGAGGATTTCTTCGATAAGGAAGGGCTCGAAGGACTCCTTCATTTCGTGATAGGAGACGGCCTCCTTTGCTTGCTTCTCTCCTACGGGGAGGGAAATCAGTGGCTGATACTTTGTCGTCAGTTTCATCAATCCATCTCCTCCTCTGAAGCGGAAGATGGCAGGATAAATCTTGCGCTTGTCCAAGCCCTCGGTCTGTGCCAAGCCTGCGCAGTAGATGAGCGTCTGAAGGATGGCCTTGTAGTCGGGATCAGAGAGTTTGTCGACCCATCGGAAGTCAGAGCCGGCTCCCTGGGGCTTGGAGATGCTGATCTTATCTCCCCCCGTCTTGTAGTCTACTACTCGGTAGCGACCCTCCACTTCGTCGATACGGTCGATGGTTCCACCAAAGTAAACGGTCGTAGCATCGGGGAGCTGGAAGGCAGCGTATACCTGCCGTTCGCTCGCGGCATAGCCGAAGTCTGTATGGGCACTGTCCCAAGTGAGGAGCTCACGGGCATAGCGTTCGATGGTCTGGCAGTAGATACTTGAGAGGCTACTTAACGGACGCTTCGGATCCAGCTTGAGCTCTCGGCAGTAGACAGACTTGACGCGACGGCTCAGCTCCCCTTTGCTCTTGAGGAGCTTCTCAATCATCTCCTGGGTGATGGTGGTGAAGGTGAAAGTCTCTGCTGCGACCTCTTTGGTGCGCTGGGT
>CAKMOP010000084.1 GCA_927910985.1 uncultured Porphyromonas sp.
ATTCCCTTTACCCTTATGTCCCCCACGCTCTGTCCCGAATTAGCCGAAGCCGAAGCTCGTGGAGCCTTCCGATGGATCCCCCGAGCCTATATGGGTAGCTCGGATATAGGGCTCGAGCGTATCATCATCTTAGGTATCGGCTCAGCTGATAAAGAGCTTCTATTTGCCGAGGAACTCGCAGCTGCAGGATACCTCTTTGCCCTCCTCAGCGATGCGACACGGGGCAATCTACAGTTCGGAGCTACGGCGCACCACGAAGGGGTCACGCTATCCGTGCACAGCGACTACCGCTTGCCCGAGATCACCCAACAGCTCAAGAAGGTCTGGATGCAGACCCTACCCGAAGGCTTTGAAGCACGCTTACAAAGGTTAGCCCAGTACCGTCAAGCCCTACAAGAGGCTACGGATGAGGATGAGGACGAGCACATACAACTACAGCTGGCCTATAACGACCTAAAAGAATTACTGCTACAGGATACTACGTTATGATTGGACTTATCAGTATCAATCACAAGACAGCTTCACTCTCACGGCGAGAGCAGTTCGCTCTCGGTGACGAAGAAGCTCTACAACTTATCACACAGTGGAAGGAAGAGCTGAGCTTACTTGGCGGCTTTATCCTCTCTACCTGCAATCGCTTAGAGATTTATTACGAAGCTCCCCAGCAAGTCACATCCGAACTGGAGAGGGCACTCATCCGAAGTCTATACCGCTTCAAGCGCATCCGTCACTCAGGGGATGAGTCCATCTTCACCACACTCCAGCACACCGAAGCGATACGACATCTCTTCCGGCTGGCCTGTGGTCTCGAGTCGATGGTGTTAGGTGAGACGCAGATCTTAGGGCAACTCAAAGAGTCTTACCGCCGATCGACCGACCACGAGCAAAGCACCCCTGTCCTCTCACGCCTATGTCATCGTGCCTTTGAGACGGCCAAGAGAGTACGCAGTGAATACCTACTCTCCGCCACTCCCATCTCTGCTGGTACGGCTGCTGTCGACTACCTACAGCAAGAATAGAGTGCTTTGATGAGCTTCCGGTGCTCATTCTTGGGGCTGGTCAGATGGCTGAAGTCATTGCGCAGCGACTCCAAGAGCTACACCATACCGAGGTAAGCATCTATAACCGCACCCGAGAGCGCGCCGTAGCCTTCGCTGAGAAGCAGCACCTTACTACGGTGTACTTCGAGGATCAACTCCCTCAAGCCATAGCCGCATCTGCCATTATCTTCGTCGCCACCTCCTCGCTCACACCCATCATCACCGAGCAACTCCTCTCGCAAGTACCACACACTGAGCGTTATTTCTTCGACATGGCTGTACCACGCAATGTCGATCCTTCGCTGGATGAACTCCCCCAGCTTCATCTCTATACCATCGATGATCTGCGTGGACAACAGTACCTCTCAGGGAAAGCGCTTCACCAGCGAGAGGAAATCCACACCTACATCCAGTCGATGGTCAAAGACTTCCTCCAGTGGTGTGATGCCGCCGAGGTACGTCAGACTATCGCACTCATACAGCAAGTATCGCATCAGCTTCTCGGCAAAGAACTGGCAGCTCTTCCTCACGACCTCAGCGAAGAAGCACGCAGGCTCATCTCGCAGTGGGACGAACATCTGCGCATCACCTACACAACAGCTATTGTCTCCTCCCTCAGAGAGCTGAGTGAGGCAACTGGACAAAAGACCTACTCTAAGGTTCTCTTCCAGCTCTTCTCCCACATACAAAGTAAGCTCCCATCGCATGATTCCTAAGACCTTCATCCTCGGGACACGAGGCAGCCAGCTTGCTCTACGACAGAGTGAGATGGTACGTGATGCCCTACTCCAGCACTTTCCAGACCTACATATTGAGCTCAAGATCATCAAGACCAAGGGTGACCAGCTACAGCATCTTGCTCTGGGTGCTTCGGGAGACAAAGGGCTCTTCACGGGTGCATTAGAAGAAGCTCTGAGAAGTGGAGCGATTGACTTTGCCGTGCATAGTCTCAAGGACCTGCCTGTTGATCCCGCTCCAGGGACACGCATCGCAGCCTATCTACCACGTGCTGTCACGCACGATACACTCATCGGATCAGTTCCCCTCGAAGCGCTACCCGAAGGAGCATTGATCGGCACATCGAGCAAGCGCCGTGCCTACCAAATAGCTCTACACTATCCTCATCTACGCACAGCTCCTATCCGTGGCAATGTAGAGACTCGTATGAAGAAGGTCGAGGAAGGGCTCTTCGATGCAACCCTGCTCGCTGAAGCTGGTCTAACTCGCCTGAGTATGACTGAGGTCACACGCTTCCCTATCAGTGAAGACGTGATCGTCCCAGCTCCAGGACAAGCAGCTATCGCCGTGCAAACACGCGATGAAGCAAGCAATTTACAGGAACTTCTCAGCCACATACACGATGCAAAGACCGAGCAAGAGGTCACCATCGAGCGAAGCCTCCTCAAGCGATTAGGCGGTGGATGCGCCCTGCCCTTAGGCTGCTGCTGCCATATCACAGAGGGGATGGCAGAGCTACGTATCTTCTATGCCAATAGCACCGGTACGGAGCATTACCTCGCTACCCACCACGCGCCCCTCTCCGAAATAGAAACTTTACTCGCTCAGCTCACCGAGCAACTGCAGCATATCACCACACTATGAGTACCGTATATCTCGTAGGAGCAGGTCCTGGAGACCCCAAGCTCCTGACTCGTCGTGCCTACGAACTAATTACCACGGCTGAGATCATCGTCTATGATGCTCTGGTCTCTCCTCGCATCATTGAGCTCATCCCTCCCACCGCTCGCCTATATAATGTAGGGAAACGCTACGGAGCGCACTCGATGAAGCAATCTGAGATCAACGCCCTTTTAGTCGAGCTGGCAGGCGAAGACGTGAAGAAGATTGTCCGCCTCAAGGGGGGGAGATCCCTTCGTCTTTGCCCACGGAGGAGAAGAGATGCATGTACTGCGCGAAGCGGGTATCCGCTACGAGATCGTCCCAGGGATCACGGCAGGACTGGCTGCACCAGCTTACTTCGATATCCCTGTGACGCACCGTGCGGTAAGTCGCTCCTTCACCTGCCTCACAGCTCATTCGGAGTCGGGAGAACTGCCGGACTTCGACTGGGCAGCACTCGCCAAGCTCGGAGGGACGCTGATCTTCTACATGGGGGTACGCCAAATTGCCTCGATTAGTCAAGCCCTCATTGAGGCTGGATGCGATGCCTTGACCCCTGCAGCTTTGGTTAGCCGAGGGACGACTCCCCAGCAGACCCTATTAGCACGTACTCTTGGAGAGTTCACCGATGCAGAGGAAGACTTCACCGCTTATACCCCAGCCCTCTTCGTCATCGGAGAAGTCATCCGCCTCAATGAAGGGAGCACGTCACGCCCCTTAGCTGGGAAGAAAATCATCGTTACGCGAGCACGGCATCAAGCATCTTCCCTCCAAGAAGCCCTCGAGGCCGAAGGGGCCGAAGCCCTACTCCTCCCGACCATCGAGCTCTCAGCCAACCAAGAAGTGGCTGCAGAAGTCTCCTCTTGTCTCAGAGAGCTGCACCGCTATAGCTGGATCTTCTTCACCTCGCCCAATGCCGTGGAGTTCTTCTTCACCGCACTAAGAGAAGCTGGATTAGATAGCCGCGCCCTTGCTCCCTGCCGTATTGCCTCACTTGGACCGATGGCTTCAGCTGCACTCCAGTCACGTGGCATCCAGCCTGACTTTATGCCCAGTGCCTACCACGCGAAGGCCTTTGCAGCAGAGTTCACACAGCGCACCTCTGAGCGAGAAGCTAAGCCCATCTTGCTCCCAGCTTCGGCGTTAGCTCATGACGACCTTCCTCGTTTACTCCAAGAAGCTGGTTACCACTGCCAGCGTCTTCTGCTCTATACCAACACGTCCATTCACTACGAGCAGGAAGAGTTACGTGTGGCCTTGACTTCTGCGGACTACCTCACAGCATGCAGCTCCTCGGCTGTACATCATTTGGTCGAGCTATTAGAGGCCTACCAACTGACGGAGCTCCTGCACGAGCTTCCCATCGCAGTCCTCGGCGAACAGACCGCCGAAGCCGTGCGTAGCTATGGGATTGAGCCCAAGCTCATTGCACCCCAAGCGACCATTCCAGCTCTGGTTGACTCCCTTGTAGAGCGACTTTGTTAGCTGGGATAAGCATCGTATCAAACCCTTCTCACCACCATCTTTAGCTCTGCACTGTGCTAACTCAGCCTGTGCAGAGCATTCTCTTGTTCCCATTTTTTCAGAGGAGACCACAGCACGAGATATTTGCAGTACTTTCCAGCCTTGGAAAGTTTTAGTTCCAGCCGAGGATTGGGAGCTCTCCAACGGGTGGAACAGATGCGCTCCTCAATAGGAGTGAAGCCCCATCAAATAAGGATCCGATCCCTCATCCTATATCACGGCTCTTCGAAAGAAATAGATACACGAAAAACAAGGAGAAAAGAGTATATTTGTAAGTGAGTGAGCTATGGATATTTACTCCGATGAGTAAGAACCAATCTCTCGTCGAAGCATCACGACATCCCTGTATCACTCATTTGCTGAACGGATAACGACAGCACGCACACAGGACAAACAACACAGCAAAACATAAAGAATGAAACAAGTCGATGTGCTCCTCGGACTACAATGGGGAGACGAAGGCAAAGGGAAGATCGTCGATGTACTGACTCCTTCCTATGATATTATAGCACGCTTCCAAGGGGGGCCTAACGCAGGGCATACTCTGGAGTTCGAAGGAAAGAAGTACATCCTCCGCTCCATCCCCTCTGGTATTTTCCAGGGAGATAAGGTAAACGTCATCGGTAATGGGGTCGTGCTGGACCCCATCCTCTTCGCAGAAGAAGCCCGTGCCCTCTCACGTAGTGGACATGATCTACGTAAGCGTCTTGTCATCTCACGCAAAGCACACCTCATCCTGCCTACACACCGCATGATCGATGCGGCACAAGAAGCAGCAAAGGGCGGTGCAAAGATCGGCACAACGGGCAAAGGCATAGGCCCCACCTACACCGATAAGGTCAGTCGCTCAGGACTGCGTATCGGTGATATTCAGTCCGACTCCAGCGTAAGTACCAAGCCGCTAAGGAGCGTCACCTTACGCTCCTTCAGGCTTACCAATACCCCACCGATGGACTTGACGAACTTGAAGCGCAGTGGTTGGAAGCCATCAAGTACCTCGAAGAGTTCACCTTCATCGACAGTGAAGAGTATATCAATGATGCTCTCCGCTCCTCGCGCACTGTCTTAGCTGAAGGTGCGCAGGGGTCACTCTTAGATATCGACTTTGGCTCCTATCCCTTCGTAACCTCGAGCAATACCGTCTGCGCTGGGTGCTGCACAGGGCTGGGTATCGCTCCACGCCAAGTCGGAGAGGTCTACGGGATCTTCAAGGCTTATTGTACACGAGTCGGAGCTGGACCCTTCCCGACAGAACTCTTCGATGAGACAGGCGAACAGCTCTGCTCTCTCGGACATGAGTTCGGCTCCGTGACAGGCCGTCGCCGTCGCTGTGGCTGGCTCGACCTCGTTGCTCTACGCTATACGGTGATGCTCAATGGTGTGAGCCGCCTGATCATGATGAAGAGCGATGTCCTCGATAGCTTCGCTACGATCCGTGTCTGCACTGACTACGAGATCGCAGGAGAGAAGACACGCCACTTCCCCTACGAGCTTACCGATGCGGTACGTCCAGTCTACACCGAGCTCAAGGGATGGCAATGCGATACCACTAAGCTCACCTCTGCTTCTGACTTCCCTCAGGAACTCAAGGATTACATTGCCTTCATCGAGCATGAGATCGGTGTGCCTATCACGATCATCTCCGTTGGTCCCGATAGAGAGCAGACGATCACGCTCCATCCAGAGCTACTGCCCCAGACTCACTGAATAGACTTCGATGACCTACCAAGAAGCTATTGACTATCTCTATGCAGCTACTCCCGTCTTCAGCAGGTAGGCAGCACGGCGTTATAAGCCGTGGCTTAGAGATACACCATACCTGGATACACACTACGGACATCCCCACGAGCTACCGCACGATACATCG